>NZUN01000133.1 GCA_002697205.1 Gammaproteobacteria bacterium | reverse complement strand
CTGGCTGAAATCTGGCAATTTGGGCTGAAATCTGGCAATTTTAAATTGAATTCCATCTACATTTTGAGCAGCATGACCAACCACTCTTGTTTCAGCTTGCGAAGCCTTCGGTGTCCTTCGGTGCAAAGCCTCAAATATTTTTCCTAGCAAAGGAATACCTAAACTGTAGTTTATAAATTGGCACATTCGGACGACCATATTATATAGCTCACGCAAAAAAAACCTCAGGTTTGAATCGATGTGCCTTCAATTTGGCCAACGGATACCACGGCTAACCACCCGATATTTTGAATACAAAATGCAGTTCACTATTATCAGGAATGGCAACCAGAAACGGTTCATGGATAATTTCACCGTCAATGGCCAGTGCCATCTCCATCAACCCGGACCCTTGAAGATCAGGAAATATACTTAAAACCTCTTCTATAAAATCTTTGTAAGTTTTTGATTTTATATATATCTTTCGACGCTCAGTGATTTTTTCTAATTCACTATTAAAAAACAGCGTAGCCATCAATTTAAAATAAGGTAAGCATTACTTAGCCGCTTCCTGAAGCAACTTTAATACCCGTGGTGGCGAACACGGCAGCGTCTCTATCGGTAAACCGATTGCGTCAGACACGGCTGTACCCACCGCAGCCAGCGGCGGGATAATACCCGTTTCTCCCACGCCCCTGACACCAAACGGATGAAATGCATTTGGAACTTCAACAATAATGGTATCAATGGACGGTAAATCAGAGGCCAGCGGAACACGATAATCCAGGAACCCGGCATTTTCCATAATACCGTTATCATCATAAACGTATTCTTCATTAAGAGCCCAGCCAATGCCCTGAGCAGCACCACCTTGAAACTGGCCTTCAACGTAACCCGGGTGAATCGCCTTGCCAGCATCCTGGATGGCGGTATATCGGACCACATCCGTTTTACCAGTATCACGGTCAACCCAGACATCGCACAGATGCACGGCAAAACTAGGTCCTGCACCACGAGCATTGATATTACCGCGACCTGATATCTGCCCGCCTGTTTTTTCAGCGGCAGCGCATATCTCGGCCAGCGTCATGACATCCTCTCCGGCAAGATTAATAGCGCTTCCATCCTGCCAGTCCACCTGCTCGGAAGTAACGTTCCACATTGCTGCGGCCCTGGACTTGAGCTGTGCTACCACATCCTGGCAGGCCTCAACAACGGCCATTCCAGTCGCAAAAGTAGTCCGACTGCCTCCGGTAGTTGCATTATAGGCAACGTGTTCAGTATCAGTCACAATAGGATTAAGACGATCTAGAGGAATACCCAGTTCTTCGGCGGCCATCATCTGCATGGAAGCCCTAGACCCACCGATATCGGGAGAACCCTCCAGTATCGTTCCCGTACCATCTGAATTCATGTTGATAATTACCGACGATTGCCCACCGATATTAAACCAGAAACCCGCTGCAACCCCGCGGCCTTCACCAGGCGCCAATACGGTCTGATACTGTTCAGACGTTTTTGCAGCCTGCAGACACTGCACCAGGCCCACTTCTTTCAACTTCGGGCCATATAACGTCTGCGTCCCTGCTTTGGCCGCATTCAGCAGCCGAAGATCGATGGGATCCATAGCCAGTTTTTCAGCCAGTTCATTCATGACCATTTCTGCAGCAAATTCGGCCTGAGGTGCACCAGGCGCTCTGTAAGCTGCAACTTTTGCTTTATTGACTACAACATCAAAGCCTTCAACCCACATATTTTCCACATCGTAAGGGGTAAATACGGTCATACAGCCCGGCGCCATAGGGGAACCCTTGAACGCGCCTGCCTCGTAATACAGACTCGCTTCCACCGCGGTCAGCGTGCCATCACTTTTAGCACCTATCTTAATGCGACTCTGGCTTGCAGATGCTGGGCCGGATGCTCTGAACACCTCGTCTCTGCTCATCACCATTTTCACGGGCCGGCCTGCTTTTCGCGAAAGTACCAAAGCCACAGGTTCAAGATAAACCGTGGTCTTACCGCCAAAACCGCCGCCAATTTCACTGGCAACTACTTTGATCTGGCCTAATTCCATATTCAGCAATCTGGCCGTACTGGCTCGTACATCAAAATGGCCCTGTGTTGGACACCAGATCATTGACGGTCCATTTTCGTCAAAGCGGACTGTCGTGGCATGGGGTTCTATATAGCCCTGATGAACCGTCGGCGTGCTGAACTCCCGTTCTACTATGATNTCTGCCTGTGCAAAACCCNCAGCCACATCACCCTTTTTTAATTCCATCCTTGAAGCAATATTNGACGGTGCACTGGGTGTATCGGCCAGACCCTGGGTAAACATATCCTCGTGGAGGACAGCAGCATCATCTTTAATGGCCTGTTCTATNCTCATCACCGGCGGAAGAATCTCATATTCCACGTCAATCAACTGCAAGGCTTGAGCCGCGGCCTCNTCCGTTCTTGCTGCCACGGCAACAATAGCGTGGCCGTGGTACAGCACTTTTTTATCTGCGAGAATATTTCTNGCTAGATCAAGCATGCCTGAATCCNCNTTTCCTGCAGCAAATGCCTCAGCATTAACGCTAGGAAAATCTTCGAACCCAGCCACCGCCAGAACATCCGGATGCGCTTCTGCTCGGCTGGTATCTAATNTAGTGATCAAAGCGTGCGCGTGGGGACTTCTTAANACCTTNCCCCATATCATGCCTGGNAGGGACAAGTCCGCACCATAATTAGCTCGNCCGGTCACCTTGTCAAAACCATCCGGCCGAATGGTTCTCTGGCCAATGTATTTGTATTGTTTCGCTTCGCTCATATCATGCTCCCTGTCTTAGGCATTGTGCTGCATCCATCACCGCTCTAATGATTTTGTCATATCCGGTACAGCGGCAGAGATTGCCAGCCAGNAAATACCGGGCTTCTTGTTCAGTCGGGTTCGGGTTTTCCTCTAGCAGCGCCTGGGTGGACACAATCAGTCCCGGTGTGCAGATACCGCATTGCAAGGCCGCATGCTCCAGATACTTCTCTTGAATAATATGAAGGCTATCACGATTGGCTATGCCCTCGATCGTGCCGATCTTTGCGCCATCGGCCTCAACAGCAAGAACGAGGCANGCGCAGACTAATCGGCCATCGACTGTCACTGAGCAGGCGCCGCAATCACCGGAGCCNCAACCTTCCTTGGTTCCAGTCAGGCCCAGCTCATTTCTGAGAACATGCAACAGGGTATGCTGTGGTTCACACAGAAATTCAACGGTTTCATCATTAATGTCAGTAGTAACGTGTGTTTTCATAGTTTAATTTCCCCTTGCACGCGCGGCAGCGATACCTGCTGCTCTTTTAGTCAGCACACCCACAATATGCTTTCTGAACTCCTCCGTACCTCGTCGGTCGGTAATGGGTTTAGCCNCCAATGTCGATGCNGCAGCTGCAGCATCCAGCGCATCTTCTCCCAGGTNGGTCCCTACCANGGCAGCAGCGGCAGCAGGCACCAACAGCGCCGTAGTCGCNACAGCACCTATGGCTACNCGGGCAGAGGAACAGACGCCATCGTTGACGGTCACACTGACTGCAGCTCCAGCNACGGCAATATCCATCTCNGATCTNGGTATGAAGCGCAGGTAGGCATCAGCCGTATTCGGTTCAGGCCTGGCAATCTGAATACTACGCAGTAATTCGTTGTCAGCCATGCAATTGCTGCCAACACCGGTCACAAAATCTTCTGCGTTGACGCTCCGTTCGCCGCTAGGGCCAACGATATNACAGACAGCNCCCAGGGCGATGAGTGCTGGGATGGTGTCCGCAGCCGGCGAAGCATTACACAGGTTTCCACCNACACTGGCTCTACCTTGAACCTGACTCGAACCAATCAGATAGGCTGACTCTACCAGNCCTGGAAACCATTGCTTAATATCTGCCCTGGAAGTCAATTCCGCACAACACATTGCAGGTCCCAGAAACAGGGCATCATCGGTTAATGTCGCCTGCATCATCTCAGAGATATGCTTGACATTGATAATAAGGCGCTCGTCACCAATCGAATCCTGCATCTGAATAATCAGATCGGTTCCCCCTGCTAATATATCGACCGTGCCAGAAGACGCTGCCAACAGATCTACAGCTTCTTCAATGGATTCGGGCGACCGATAACTCGTTCCAGNCATAATCTTGTCTCCTNCCTGTGTACCAATCTCATTCATCGCGCTATATATACCATCCCATCGCNTTNAGTAAAACTAAAGAATCANCAATTGGCATTATTTGTCTGTTGCAGAGATCAATTGGCCAATAAATTGTCCCCGGGANCACTGAACTGNTCGCAGCCAGTTTAAAAACTGCAGCTGGCAATGCGCGCTCCTTTCGAAAACGNTANCGAAACNAGACAAGCCTATTTGTTGTGCGNCAATTAACNAGCCTGCCCCGTTCAGGCTGGCATTAAACAGTTCTAATTCAACAATTGTATCGCGATACCTGAGATACCACCCANCACCAGTACCAGCAGAGCTAATTCAGTCAGCANNGATCCNAGACCACGGGATTGTGGATCTCTGATATAGCTGATGGCGTACCAGGTCCTGCCAAGCAGGTAAACAACCCCGACCGCCGCNGCCCAGTACTGNCCAATGTAATAACCGAATATCCAAAGTGCNGGCACAAACACAACCAGTTTCTCNAGCGTATTNTAATGNACCCGGAAGGNCCGCTCGAATNTTTCATTGCCAGTCGTTGCCGGCGCTGAAATGCCNTATTTGCCTCGAGCTCGCCCTACCATAATCCCAAAAGNAGTAAATTGCAGTAGCGCTAACAGTAAAATCAAAGATACCCATTCCATATCGCATTCTCATACAGTTAAAATACCATTGTGTATTGATCCCAAAGATCTCGCAATCGTTTATCCGAATAATGCCAAATGGATTNGNCAATTGTGCAAATGTTTCTATCGTTAACCACTGCAAGGCNACNGCCTCGCAGTCANCCCATGCAAAAAACGATGGTTTCACTATGGGACNGACTGTTAGCTTCTGGACTGAGTATCGGCCGGCCNGCTATTTAATCACATCGATGCGCCATTTAACCTTTGGAGGGAANTTTGAAAATNAGGCCAGCCGTATTATCCGACGACCAAAGTATCGCCAGTTTTAACCAGGCCATGGCACTGGAAACTGAAGCCAAGCACCTGCCAGACAAGGTTATACNTGCCGGGGTGCGTCGACAGTTGGCCGATNCATCACTGGGATTCTATCTCNTCGCCGAAGACGCGGGCAANGCCTTGGGATGCCTGGGCATTACTTTCGAATGGAGTGACTGGCGCTGCGGCCTATTCTGGTGGATTCAGAGNGTNTACGTCGATCCAAAACANCGCAGCCGAGGTGTTTTTTCTAATCTCTATNCTGAGGTAAAAGCACTGGCCAGTCAGCACGACGATGTGATTGGTATACGCTTATATGCGGAAAAAGAAAACACCAGAGCGATTAGAACTTACCTGAGATTAGGCATGACTGAAACGCCCTATCGCCTACTCGAAGACGAGTTTGCTGANCTGGACAAACTTTAGTGAGCAGCAAGCTATGCAAGTAGACCAGTANAAGNCCTCAAAACAGATATATGATGAATTGTTCAGCCACNCTGGCCGAGNTCGGCNGGGACTGGGNCCTATCTCCTGATTCCTGAACAAGAACACAGTCGAACAATTGAATTNCCAACTACATCGTTGCGGTCACTGTCTGNGATCTTTTCGTACCTGCCAAGTATTTCTCAATCTTGTCCTTNGCTTCATTATCAGTGTCGATAAAGTTAACGCCTGAGCCCACTTTGTGAGGGTTTTTTACGCCGTCTTTGGCAATCCAGACAATCTTTCCTGCAACCGGAATCCTCTCTGTTTCATCCATTAACTCAAGCAGTATAAANACCTCGTCGCCGAGNTCGTATTCCGTTAAACCTGCCAGGAACANACCACCATTTTTTAAAAAAGGCATATAATATTGATACAACAGTGCGACATCCTTAATCGCAAGATTAACAAGATTTTTCTTAGCTGTATTTCGGTTTAACTTAGGCACAAAGCANACCAGGTAGAATTAACATGAAAAGTGTGCATCATCATTGTTCNTTCTACAAGTGCCTAATTGATATGCCTCTGTGATNCTTCGAAGATCTGTATCAGAAGAGACTCGAGCAACTGTTCCTGATTCGGGTTGCCTGTGCCTATCAACAATCTCCTGGCCGAAACAACCTGCTCGATAATCAATAACAACTGTTCCGCTGAGAAAATAGCTGAAAAAACGANTATGGTCTCTTCCAGAACGGGTGAANNTCCGCCCCCGGACAATTCATATANATCGCGCCTTAGGCATTCCGACAACAACCAGTAAAGCAGATCATAGATGTCCTGTGGATGCGTTTTATCCAGAGCTTGCTTCGCAGCCAGCACTGGATTGATTTTATTGTTAACAAGTTGCGTCATCAGCGCCAGTAATTCAGTCTGTCTTTGNCTACGCCCATCCCTTAGCAACTCAAATGCACTCAGAGGGCTACCCNCAGCCAGATGCAGAGCGGTCTGAAGCTCAGTCTCATCTGAAACAGGTAATACCTGCTTCAACCAGGCCANTGCCTGATCCTGCCCGGGTCGCAATACCGATANCTGTTGGCAACGGCTGCGTATAGTGGCCAACAGCCCAGCCGGAATAGCACTCACNAGGATAAAAAANGTGTCTGCAGCAGGCTCTTCCAGTATTTTCAGCAAGGCATTAGCCGCATTCAGGTTCATNCGTTCTGCCGGCTCAATAACTGCGACCTTTATACCACCCTGTCGCGCAGTCTGGTTTGCCCAACCGACCAACTGCCTGATCTGATCAATTTTTATCTGCAGCGAGTCCTCCGGTTGTATCCATCTCAAGTCTGAGTGGGAGCCCGCCATAACAAGCCTGCAACTACTACATTGACCGCAGGCTACAGNNCCTTTCTGCNTGCAAAGCAGGGCAAAGNCTAATGATTTAGCCAGATGCGCCTTACCGATTCCAGCGGGCCCTCCCATCAACAGGCTGTGCGCNAAGCCAGTGTCGGTNTTCAANCGGACCAGCTTTTCCTGGATTAATTGCTGCCAGGGTAGCGGTGTTGCCTTGTTAAGCAGAANNTCACTCACCGCCGCCCACCCCTATGTCAGCCAGCCAAACAGCGATTTCTGCCTGAACTTCCAGTATAGAAGGCTTGGCGCTGACAATTGTGGTCCGCTTAGACTGGCCGGCTCGCGCNAGGAAGGTAGATCTAACTCTCTCAAAAAAGGCCANGTTTTCAGACTCAAACCGATCTTTTTCCCCTACCCTTGCAGCTCGCTTCAACCCCTCTCCTACATCCAGATCAAGCAGTAAGGTATGGTCGGGGCTGAATCCATCTAAGGTCAGTGCTTCCGCAGCAGAAATGAGGTCCATGGATAATTTCCTGCCACCCCCTTGATAGGCATAAGTTGAATCGGTAAAACGATCACAGACAACCCAGACACCTTCCTTCAGGGCGGGCTTGATAACTTCATGAACATGTTGTGCTCTGGCTGCAAACAACAGACTCAACTCGGTTATGGGTGATAAATCAGTTAACCTTTTATCGAGCAGGATGTCGCGGATGAGTTCCCCACAAACCGTACCGCCGGGTTCTCTGGTAGTAATAGTGGCAATTTGATGGCGCTCAAGAAATTCACAGATAAAACGCATGCTTGACGACTTGCCAACACCTTCTACCCCTTCAACCGTCAAGAATTTACCCGTTAGCACAACCTCTCCTCGTGTTTAGTTACCCATCTGATACAACCGTACAGCTCGATTGTGGGCTTGTAGTGTTCTGGAAAACTCGCTGGAACCATCACCCCGGGCAACAAAGTAAAGATAATCCGTCCGCGCAGGATGCATCACCGAATTAATGGATTCCTGGCCGGGCATGCTGATAGGCGTAGGTGGTAGCCCTTTGTGAACATAAGTATTATGCGCAGTATCACCTAAAAGGTCTGCTCTCACCAGATTGCCGTCATATTCTTTACCCAAGCCATAAATGACGGTGGGGTCTGACTGCAAGCGCATACCGCGTTTTAATCGGTTCAGGAACACTGCTGCGATTTTGGTGCGATCAGTCAAACGGCCTGTTTCCTTCTCGATCATTGAGGCGAGAATTAAGCTCTCATAGCGCGTTAACTGCGTTTCCTGCTGATCACGCTTTAACCAGGCCACTTCAAGCTGGCCAAGCATCGCCTTGTGTGCCCGTTGCAGCAAGTCAAGATCAGAATCTCCTGCCGAATAAAAATAGGTGTCTGGAAAGAACCAGCCTTCTGGATTGGTGCCCGCCAGAGATTCATCGAGCCGAATTCGCTGCATAATTTCGATATCGGTCAGAAGTGCAGAATCTGGCCGAATCTGCTTCTGTTTACGCAGATGGCTGCGCCATTGATCAAACGCCCAACCCTCCAGGAAGGTCACGGTTCTCTGCACTGTGTCCCCCTTTCTCAGGACTGCCAGCAATTGAACGGCATTAAAATCGTCTTCGACTGCATATTCACCTGCCAGGATGGGTCCCTGGAAAGCCGTAAGGCGGGCGATCAATAGGAACATCCAGTCTGGAATCTGAAGATGGTGTTCGTTGAGATTCCTGGTAAGACTATAAAGGCTGGTTCCAGGCGTTATCTGTATGGCTTGGGTTCCTCTGAAATTCAACGGCTGGTAGGCCGCTCTTACAAACCCTATAGCAGCTAAGGAAACCACCACCAGGCCTATAAGCAGTAGTCGATATTTATGATATTTATTCATCGCGGGTCGACAAAGCTGAGTACAGATTCACATCATACTGCAAGCCAGAGGCAGATAAACGGATAAGGAAAAGTTTAACTCAACTTTTTAAAGATGAGCGAACCATTGGTCCCGCCAAAACCGAAGGAGTTACTCAAAGCACAGTCAATATCAACTTCCTGCGCATGATGTGGCACGTAATCAAGATCACAGACTTCATCTGGGTTATCGAGATTAATTGTCGGTGGGGCAATACTGTTGACCACTGCGAGGATTGATATGACCGCCTCAATAGAGCCGGCGGCACCAAGCGCGTGGCCGGTCATGGACTTTGTTGAACTGATCTTGGTCACACCTGCGTGCTGATCAAACACCGCCTTAATGGCCACTGTTTCCGCGATATCACCTAGCGGCGTTGATGTACCATGCGCGTTTATGTAGCCAATATCTGAAGGATTTAAACTGGCATCCTGCAACGCATTGCGCATGGAGCGTGCTGCCCCAGCGCCGTTTTCTGCCGGAGAGGTCATATGACTGGCATCAGCACTCATGCCAAAACCGACAATTTCACAATAAATGTTCGCGCCCCTAGCGCGGGCATGCTCGTATTCTTCCAGCACCAACACCGCTGCGCCATCACTCAGCACAAATCCATCACGATCTTTATCCCAGGGTCGGCTAGCTGACTCGGGATCATCATTCCTTGTGGACAGGGCTTTCATCGAGGCAAAGCCAGCTAGGGTTGTTGGAGCAGTCGATTTCTCTGCACCACCTGCCAGCATCACATCAGCATCGTCNTAGGCAATCATTCTTGCTGCCAGGCCGATATTATGTGCACCCGTCGTACAAGCTGTNGTGACNGCTATATTAGGCCCTTGCAGGCCGTATTTAATCGACAGATGTCCNGCAATCATATTAATTATGCTGGATGGAACGAAGAACGGCGAGACCTTGCCTGGTCCGCGTTTTAACAGAACCTCGTGACAGGTTTCAATNGTGGTAATTCCGCCTATCCCGGAGCCCACCGCCACGCCNGCCCTGTGCCTGTTNGCATCGCTTATTTCTATGCCAGANTCAGCCATAGCCTGTATTCCGGCCACCAACCCGTATTGAATAAAGCCATCCATGCGGCGTGCCTCCTTGCGAGGCAAATACGCATCTAAATCAAAATCCGGGACTGCGCCACCAAATCTGACTGAAAAGTCTTCAGTATCAAACAATGAAATAGGGGCAATGCCGCTCTTTGAAGCNAGNAAACCTGACCAGGTTGNCTGAACCGTTGTTCCCAGGCAAGTCAACATNCCAAGCCCGGTTACGACTACTCTGCGCTTAGCCACAACTCAATCCCTCAGAGAAATTCAAAAATATTCNACCGCTTGCTTGTAAACGCAAAACAAAACAGCCGCGGTTGGAAGAACCAATGCGGCCTGTTTTCCTGCGGANAATCTGGTTTAGGTATGCGCTTCGATGTAATCTACTGCTTCTTTTACGGTGGTGATTTTCTCGGCTTCCTCATCAGGAATTTCAGTTTCAAATTCCTCTTCCAGGGCCATGACTAACTCCACTGTGTCAAGAGAATCAGCGCCCAAATCTTCAACNAAGGACGCTTCGGGAGAGACTTCATCCTCTTTCACCCCTAGTTGTTCACATACTAGCTTAGTTACTCTTTCAANGATTGTGCTCATATTCAGGTACTCTCCTACAGATTATTTGTCACGCTTGGTCAGTTTAATGAATTGCCTGCCTGCTTCCAAGTTTAATTATTACATTCAACTTGATACAGGAAGGCTCGTTCNGGCAGACAATTGTCAGCCCATATATAAGCCGCCATTAATGTGTATTGTCTCACCATTAATGTATGCCGCTTGCTCACTCACTAGATAGTCCACNAGGCCAGCTACTTCTTCNGGGCTACCGAGGCGCCCAGCAGGCACCCGTTCTAATAATTNTTCTTGTTGCGATTCATTTAAGNANTTGGTCATATCGGTATCAATGAATCCAGGTGCAACCGCATTTACGGTAATGTTCCGGCTGGCAATTTCGGCAGCCAATGCTCTGCAGAAACCTTCCATCCCTGCTTTGGCAGCCGCATAATTTATCTGGCCAGGATTACCCATNCTACCGACAACAGAGCTTATGTTAACGATCCGCCCCCATCGGGCTTTGGTCATNCCTCTTAGTAATCCTCTGGAAAGATNAAATACGCTGGATAAATTGGTATCAATCACGCTTTGCCATTCCTCNGGCTTCATACGCAGAGCGATATTATCTTTGGTNATACCAGCATTGTTNACCAGTATCTGTGGCACCCTTTGCTCGCGTTTAAGCTCATCCAGAAATNCACTGATAGCTNGCTGTGTACTAATGTTGAGCACAAAACCTTGACCGCCAGCACCCAGCAGACGACTGATTGATTCAGCGCCCGTTTGAGTGGTTGCCGTGCCTATAACCTCATGGCCGCTTTCTATAAGCCGTAGNGCGATCGCTTTGCCAATACCTCGAGAGGCGCCAGTTACAACGGCTAACATCAGAGNGCGCCCCAAAGCGCTGAAACATCAGCAACTGAACCCAGGTTATGCGTATCCATATCTCTTGAAATTCTCCGATTCAGNCCCGTTAGTACTTTNCCCGGTCCNCACTCAATCATTGCAGTCACTCCCAACTNGCCCATATGCTGCACACATTCGGTCCAACGCACAGCACAAGACATCTGCTTCACAAGGTTTCGTTTTATTAAACCCGGATCAGCGCAAACCTGNGCTGTCACATTCTGGATGACNGGGATTTCAGGCGACGAAAATGTTACCTCACTCAGTGCNTGCTCGAGTTTTTCAGCAGCTGGAGCCATAAGAGAACAATGAAAAGGGGCACTCACTGGCAATGCGATAACGCGCTTGGCGCCAGCTTNCTGGCAGGCCTCGGCTGCAGCTGCCACTGCCTCATTGNTACCTGAGATAACGACCTGGCCAGGTGCATTAAAATTAGCTGCTTCAACTGTACCTTCGGAAATCTGCTCACAAATCGTCCTGATTTCACTATCCTTTAAACCCATGATGACTNTCATCCCGCCCTCACCCACAGGAACTGCAGACTGCATTAACTGACCTCGCAGACGGACCAGTTGTACAGCATCCTGCAATCTCAATACNGAACTTGCCACCAGGGCAACATATTCCCCGAGACTATGACCGGCCAGATAATCTGCCGAACCACCCCTGTTTTGCCATAGCTGCCAAAGAGCGACCGAGGCCGTCAACAAAGCCGGCTGCGTATATTCAGTCTGATTCAGCTGACTCTCGGGGTCTTCTTGTATCAAACGCCACAAATCATAACCAAGCACTTCTGAGGCACGGTTGAACGTCCCAGAAACTGCCTGCTCCGAGTCGAGCAGCATGCCGACCTTTTGCGAGCCCTGTCCTGGAAACACAAATGCTTTCATTTTCATGNGATGGTAATAAGTCCTTCAGATATCAGCAGCATAAACAAGCTGTCTCTGAACCAAAATCAATAACCTATTCTTCAGTNTCTTTATCATGAACCACCTTGGTTCCTCGATAGAAACCATCAGCAGATACATGATGCCGCCTATGCGTTTCACCCGTTGTAGGATCTTCTGAAAGCGTGGGTCCTTTGAGTGAATCATGTGACCTACGCATACCTCGACGTGCACGTGTTACCTTGCTTTTTTGAACGGCCATGGGCTACTCCTTATGCAATCCTGTTAATTTTTTCAATTCTGCGAAAGGACGGTNTGTTTCCTGCTTAACACCACTGTCCCTGTTAGTTTTCTGGTTTCTTTCTTGTTCAGAAGAGATATCGGTTGAGTCTATGTCTATGCCTCTGNCTTCCACCGAATTCTGCTCGTCTGCTACTGCATTGGGTATTACCTCANTACAACGGCTGTGCTTAGGTGACATCGGCAGTTCTAAAATNAGACTGTCCTCGAGCAGCTCAACCACATCCAGCAGGTCATCACTTGATACGCTCTGCCCATCCTCATTTTCATCCAGTTCCGCCATCTCCTTCTCTGTCCGCACGATGGTGGTCATTATAGATGAAACCAGGTCTATTCGAACTAGTTTCAAACAGCGTTGACAGGGCACATCCAGGCTCCATTTGGCCCAGCCCTTCACCCTAGGTCTGGCATCTTCTCCTCGATAAAACTCAAGCTGAGCATCTACACAATCTTGCGCGTTTACCTGTATGGCTCCATCATGCCGTTGTTCCTGCACAATTGCACTGAGTCGCACAAATGAACCCAACTGCATACTACCCGTCAGGATAACTTGTTTCGCCACTAAATTAGCGAAGCGTACACGCTTTGGCAGCGGCTCTGATAACATAACGGGCGCATCTTAGGCAGGTTGATCGCCACTGTCAAAGTAAAAATGCGTAAATCTAAACCTGATGGAACCCCAAAAATAGACTATGGCACCGCAATTAATACTGGCATCAACCTCTCGATATCGCGCTAAACTGCTCGACACAATTCAAATCCCCTATCGAGCGATTTCTCCTGACTATGATGAACCANCCTTNGCCGGAGAATCCCCACAGGCAAGATCCAGTCGCCATGCCGAGGCCAAAGCAAAAAACGTAGCCACATCGGCGAATGACCTGATAACNCCCGAATCCATCATCATTGGCTCAGATCAGGTTGCTTTTTTAGGCTCAACCATGCTCGGTAAACCNCTAACCAGGCAAGCGGCTGTTGATCAGTTGACGGCAACCTCGGGTAAATGGCTCGCTTACGTCACTGCTGTGTGCCTGTACCGAGACCGAAAGAAAATCT
>NZUN01000132.1 GCA_002697205.1 Gammaproteobacteria bacterium | reverse complement strand
TTAGGGAATCGCTCGAATAGCTTGTCGTAAGCAAGGGTCAACAAAAAATCATAGATAGCGCTCTCGGAGATAAGACCGACTACCGAAGGTTTTCGGTAACCACCAAGCGCAGCCAGTGCCGCGTATCCGCCATAACCATTGGCTGTGTGGCCATTGGCGCCAACGTTCGTAACGATTGTAATACCGGCCCCGTTAACTCTCGCCCAGAAAGGGTCAAAGCGCTCATGCGACGCCGCAAAATAACCGTCACGGGTACACACGGCGGAAGGGCGCATAGCAAGCACTCGTGCATCCCGCGCTAACGACTTTTCCCGGCAACCAAGTGAAATTTCTTGCCATCTTTCATCTCCACCCATTCCACACAGCATTTCTGCATGCGCCTTGGCACATAGCGCGTAAAGGCATCCTCCGCTTCGTAGTAGTGGTTATCCGCGTCGAACAGCAACCCATCATACTTTTCCATATTGACCCTTTGCATATTGCTTGTGTTAATTAGTATCATAGTTAGAATGGAGACTCAAACTTATCCAGTACCGGCTCGGTTACGCCTGAGGGCTACGCGCTTATGAGCATCGTCAATCAAACTCAAGAACAAGATGTGGTAGCCAACACGCCACTGGAAGATATTGATGTTAGTCGGCCGGAACTGTTTTCCGGCGATACCTGGCGACCCTGGTTCGCTCGACTGCGAGAGGAAGCGCCGGTTCATTATCTGGCAGACAGTGCCAACGGGCCATTCTGGTCGGTGACCAGCCATGATTTGATTAAGGAAATCGACACCAATCATCAGGTGTTTTCTTCCGAAGCCGGCGGGATTTCCATTGTTGAGGCGCAAGAGATCGAGTCTCAGGAACTGCAGGGTGAGAGTTTTATCCAACTGGATCAACCCAGGCATGGTCCGCAGCGCCAGGCGGTCACACCCTCTGTTGCACCGCCGAACATTGCTGAGCTGGAGCCGGTTATTCGAGAGCGTGTCATCGACATCCTTGAGGGCCTGCCTGTCGGTAAGACCTTTAACTGGGTTGAGCAAGTTTCAATTGAACTGACTGGTCGGATGCTGGCGACCTTGTTAGGGTTTCCTTACGAAGAGCGTCACAAGTTGATTCGCTGGTCGGATATTACGACCAACGTACCCCAAGTGACCGGGGACGACAGTATCGACATGAAAGGACGCTACGAGGAATTAATGCAAGCTGCCGCAAAGTTCTACCAGATATGGCAAGAGCGCGCAGCAGCACCACCGGGCATTGATCTTATTTCAATGCTTGCTCACGGTGAAGATACAAAAACAATGAACGAGAACCCGGGGCTGTTCCTGGGCACATTACTGCTATTGATCGTCGGCGGCAATGATACGACACGAAACAGCATCAGCGGCGGTGTCATTGCCTTGAATGAGTATCCGGATGAATATCAAAAACTGCGCGACAATCCTGTTCTGATCCCCAACATGGTATCCGAAATGGTTCGCTGGCAGACGCCGGTTATCCACATGCGTAGAACCGCACTTGAAGACTATGAACTGGGTGGCAAGCTCATAAAGAAAGGCGAAAAGGTCATCATGTGGTACCTGTCCGGTAACCGTGATGAGCGCGTTTTCGAAAATGCTGATCAATTTATCATCGACCGGCCAAACGCACGCCAGCATGTTGCTTTTGGATTTGGTATCCACCGCTGTATGGGTAATCGCCTGGCCGAGATGCAGTTGCGAGTGCTCTGGGAAGAAATTTCCAGTCGATTCAGCAAGGTGGAACTGGTTGGTGACGTGGTTCGCTTACCTAATAACTTCATCCGTGGCATTAAAGATGTGCCAGTGCGCCTGCATGCGAGGTGATTTACGCGGCAGTTGAATCATTACTTCAGGCTGCCTTTGGGGTAATGTTAGCTCAGCAATGAAATTAGTTGTGTGCGTTAACTGACAAGGGTCCAGGTTACCAATAGGAGGCGATGCGATAATGACTACATCGACCTGCAGGATTTTACATACGTCCGATATCCATCTAGATAATCGGACCGGACTGGACGGACATAGCGCCGCTGAAACCGGTTTAACCAGGGTTGTTGACAAGGCGCTTGAGCTAGACGTCGATTTATTTTTGCTGGCAGGTGATCTGTTTGATCACAATCGCGTCAAAGATCACTGCCTTGAGTTCGCAACAGCACAGCTGGCACGAATCAACTGCCCGGTGGTGATGATCACGGGGAATCACGATTGTATGGCCGACCATTCTGTTTACCACCATTACGATCCGAAGGACGCCGGTGAGCACATCCACTTTATTCGCGAAGCCGATGGCGGATGCGTTGATTTCCCGTCTCTCGACGTTCGAATCTGGGGCAGAGGAATTGTCGATCATCATCCCGGGAACAAGCCCCTTACCGGCATACCTGAACATGATGATGACGCTTGGCACATCGGTCTGGCACATGGCTATTACGTTGGTCGTGGTCTGGAAATGTACTCGTCACTGATCACGCCTGATGAAATCGAGGCTTCACGGTTCCATTACTTGGCACTGGGCCATGTGCATGTGTTTACCACTATGGAACACGGCAGCACCCTGGCGGCCTATTCGGGATCACCTAATCTCGATCTTGGTATCAAGCAGATGACAGCCGCACATGTAATGCTCCATCCTGAGAGCGGCGTCTCGGTTTCCAGGGTTGTTCTATAAATTGTTTTAGCGTTGTCTGAATCGGGAATTTCGGCTAGCGAGACCTACCAGGGCCGTCTGGAAGCTGCCCAGTCAAATGGCGTGACACCCTCTTCAGTCAACTGCAATATCTCTGCCCTGGGCTGATCTTCATCCAGGTGCAGGAATCCAATGGTGCCCAGTTGCACATTGAGGTTATGCGGATAGGTCGGCGAACCCGGGTTTACGCAGAGCACCCCGTCAATCATATCAATCTGCTCAACATGGGTGTCGCCATAAATGAGCACATCGGGCTTTGCTTCGGGAAATAGCTTGCCAAGCCATTTACTGACCGTGATATCGGGGGGAATCTCCGGCATGGGAATGTAGTGAGTAAGGCCAATGCGGAAACCGTTGAATTCCAGTGACCAGACTTCACGCAGTCTGTCGTCATCGGGTTGAATGCAGCGGCCTGCAGAGCCATCGTCGCCGTTGCCACGAGCAGCGTACACCGGCGCAATTTCCTGCAACCTGTCGATGACACTTAGATCATAGATATCACCCGCGTGAAGGATTGCTTGCACATCATAAAACTGTTGGTAAACATGAGGCCAGAGTTCCGGCATTGCCTCCGGTATATGGGTGTCTGATATCAGTCCGATTTTCAAAGCAGAAGTCCCAAAGTAAGCCTGGAGTTATGAATTATCCCTAAATGCCGGCTCTGGTGAAACCCCTGCCTGACCGTGGCGTTAAGGATGCCAAGAATCTTTGCGGATCGGACGTGGTTATCGGCCGGTAAATACCGGCTTACGTTTTTCGAATATCGCCCGTACCGCTTCTTTACCATCGTCGCTCGCCAATCCCCGACCGGTGTAGCGCAGTTCTTCTCGCACTAATGCTTCGATGTCGGCTGGCAAGCCAATTTGTGTCACCAGGTGTTTGGTTTGACGTGCTGCAAGTGGTGCAACCTCGGCAATCTTTGTGCAGTAAGCAAGAAACGCCGGCAAGAATTCCTCTGCCGCAACGACTTCGCCGACCAAGCCAATGGACAGCGCGGTACTGGCGTCGACCATGTCCTGTTGGAGTAGAAAACGCATCGCTCCCTCATGCCCCAGGGCTTGCGGTAAAGTCCAGGTAAGACCACAGTCCGGCGAGGTACCGGCTCGTGCATAACCGGGATGNAAACGCGCNTCTGAACTGGCCATCCGAATATCGCAGCACATCGCCAGNGANAGCCCGGCACCAATCGCGATGCCATTGATTCCTGCAATAACAGGTTTCNGNCAGAGGACTCGAATGCCGGTTACCAGTTGGACCACGAGATCCACGGTGTCACTACTTGANGCACCTTTGNAATCGCCAGATTTTCGAGGACTGAGATCTGCGCCAGCACAAAAAGCATCACCGACCCCGGTAATGCCTATNACTCTGATGGCATCGTCATGCGATGCCTCATCAATGGCACGTACGATCTCGCGTGTCAGGCTATTTGCCAGGGCATTCTTTTTAGCAGGTCGGTTTAANCGCAAGAGTCGAACACCTTGTAGGGTTTCTTCTAACAGCACNGGTTCTACCNTGCTTNGGTTGTTATTCATCTGGGTCTCCTTGTCAGGTCCAGAGGTATTTTTCTGAAAATTCAAGCATACCGCNTGGAGTNACCGTCTACTGTGGAGTTAACTAGTAGCATGGTTAGAATACAGGCTCAAGGTGATTTTGTCTCGGCGTGCAATATTCAAACGCTGCAGTTTTCCGNAANGGCACACAGCTCTCTCAGGGAGTAANCCGAGGCGACAGGGTTCGTGCTCGCACTCAATTCAGCTAATTTGATTACTCGAAGACATCCAGGTCATTTGCAAGGATGAANATACCATCATACTTTTTCCCTGACTTCATTCAAAATGCTTTCTTCGTCAGCAGCGTAGAACAACATGTGATAGAGAATCAATANTCCAGGTTTTGCGCGACTGGTGANNTCACCAAGNNCATAGGAGGAGGTATGNTTGTCGCGATGGTATGTTTGCCAGAAAGGTGTTTGCTTNGCGACACCAGCCTCTGAGAAGACCTCGTGAATCAGAATGTCTGCGCCGGTCGCCTANTCTTCGACTTTTTTGTCCAGTGCAGTATCACCTGAAATGACGATGAGCTTATCAGGCGTCGTAAAACGGTAGNCGANTGCATTAGGCCNGGCGCCGTTAACTATTATTGCGCAGCAAGGGTTTCTTGTATTGGCCTTGCTGGACGCCTGGGTTGATGCAAAGCACTATTTCCGCGAAAGGCTGCCGGCTCACTTCCCCATTGGTTGTGTTCTAAGCATTCGTGTCAATGTTGTTCAATTCGAGGAGTTTACCTGTCATTACCCGGGTGCCCATTGGCTGGTGGGTGAATGATTTCGCTACCCTCTGGCTCCCTCCAGGTCAGGCGACTAACGATCAGGATTGTCAGCAGGCCGATAAAAAAGCCAGGGATCATCTCGTACAGATCGTAGGTGTCAGCTTTGAATTGCAATATCCACAGTACGGTGACGCCAAAACCGAGCAAGATGCCAGCGGCGGCCCCTTGTAAAGTCGTCTTTTTGTAATACAGCATGCACAGGATAAGCGGAGCAAAGGCGGCGCCCAGCCCCGACCAGGCAAACAGGATAAACCAGAATAAAAATTTCACCTCATCGATGGCGAAGGTGATGCCCAGCACGCCGATCATTACGGTGATTACCTTGCCCACGTTTGCCAATGCCTGGTCGCTCTGACGGCTGTTGAATATCTTCTGCAGGGTATCTCTCACTACCGCCGATGAAGCGAGCAGCAGTAGTGAATCAACTGTGGACATAATGGCGGACAGCACAACCACCATCAGTACGCCGGTGATGATTGGGTGGAACAGTTCTCTTGCGAGATGGGGGAATATCGTTTCGGCGTCCGCAATTTCCGGAAACAGTGCGCGACCGGCCATACCAGTGGTAACGGCGCCCAGGCCAAATAGGAGAATGATTAGTACTGACATATTGCGAGCCTTATCCAAATCGGTCTCTCTTTTCACCGCCATAAATCGGGTCATGAGCTGTGGCACGCCGAGAAAGGGCAGGCCTATGGCCAGGAAACTGATCACCAGTATCCAGCCTGGCAAACCAGTATCCAGGGCGCCTGCCATACTGAGTAACGACGGGTCCTGGGCCGCGAGGTTAGCGGTGACACTGTGCCAGCCGCCAGCAGCATTAATGGCGACCAGGGGCACGATGATCAATCCGGCGAGCATCATCGCGCCCTGTAGCACGTCCGTGTAGGACACCGCCTTGTAGCCACCGACGATGGTGTAGGCAATGATGACACTGCCGCCAACGATTACCGCTGTGGTGTAGTCTATTTCGATGAATCCGACCAGGGCCTTGCCCGAAGCAGCCATTTGCGCGGTCACATAGGCGCAGACCATGGTCAGGATGACGACAACCGATATCCAGCGAAGTATATGGCGACTGTCGTTGAACCTTGCCTCGAGCACATCTGGCAGGGTTATCGAGTCGGTTTCGTCGCTGAGCTTTTTCAGGCGTCGAGAGATGAGTAACCAGGCCAGAGCAATACCGATGACTTCTCCGATCACTACCCAGTAAGCCTGGGCTCCGACGGTAAACCCCATGCCCGTGAGCCCCAGCAATAACCAACCGCTTTCACCGGTTGCATTGGTACTAAATGCAACCACCCAAAAAGGGAGTTTCTTACCCGCGAGGAAGTAGCCTTTGAGCGACTGGGATTCCTGTCGGCTCCACAGCGCCAAAGCGATCAGCAGGCAGAGATAAACAAAAAACACGGTTAAGGTGATGTACATAGTTGTTCGTCCTCACTCAGGCCACTAGTAACATGCCATCGGCGCCGGGGGTTAGTCCTATTTGTTGACTAGGTCATTGAAACATTTCCACTGGCCCTTCACATCAACCATCGTGTCGTGGACACGAAATTCGAGCCAAGTTCCATTGATAGGATGACGGTAAGAGGAACACACGCGGTGGACAATCACAAATATGATTTAAATTCGTGATGTTTTGGGTGCAGATTCAACGCAGAGAAATGGCTTTGCATGCTAACCTCGATCAGCTATTGCGCTAGCGCTAGAAGGCCGATCCTAGGCAGCCGATAGCCATGACAGCAATCAGGACAAAGGTTCCCTGTGCTCCAATTAACCTGGGATAATTTGCGCCAGGATATGTCCCCAGCCCGAAAGCGTGGAAAAGTCGCAGCACAAAAAGTGACAGGCCAAACCCGTGTAAAAGGAGTTGCGAGGCACCCTGGATCTCCAGAACCAATAGCAGCAATAATGCAATCGGTACATTCTCAATGAAGTTTGCTTGAACGCGCAGTGCGGCATCGGGTTGCCAGGCAGGAATCTTACCCGACCGCAATCGGGCATACAGCACAAAGTTCGCTAGTACAACAGCCAGTAAAGCATGTAAGCCGACGTACAGCGCAGTCACTGGAATCAAGCCTGACATCTCATTAATAGCCATTACAAGATTCCCCACACAGCCAGGCCCAGTCCTGCCAGAGAAAGAACGAGTCCAATGTAACTGTACTGGTCTAGCCAGAACAGCCCGAAGGCTTGCGGAGATCCCTTTTCAGCAGTGGGTGACTCCCCGGGAGACAATGCGTGAGGCAGCCCACCAACCCACAAAATCAGCAGGCCATGAAACGCCATTCCCAAACCCAGTGAAACTATCCAGAATTCAGACATCGAATTCCCCTGTACTCTATTGTTAGCCCAATCTTAGGGCTCGATAATAACTTCTTCTTTTGCCATAAAAAGCGCAACACTCTCGATGTCGACGAAATTGGTTGCATCGCCACCCTGATCTTCTCGCATCTGTCTTGAGGCTATTGCACGCTCGGCAGCCTCTATATCTGGCCACGAAATTTCTGTAATACCATCGTAAGCAGGATTTACTGCTTCGTAGGAATCAGCCAGCGAGTGAATCTGTACGTAACTTAGCGCCTCTTCCGTTAGCGCAGCAATCGGACCATGGGTGTGCCACCAATAACGCTGGAAAGCCCCCAGTTCCAGGTCCGGGTGCTTACGAAAAGGGTACACCCCTTTCACCCTGTCTGTAGTAATGTATTCTGCAGTCCTTACTACAACACGCTCCATACCCACAAGACAGGATTGAACCTCTGCCCCATCAGCAAGCAGGTCCCTGATACTCACAGAGCAAGCAGCTGTCGCTATAGATGAATCATCAAACCATAACTCTGCCAAACCGGAGAAGGCAGGTGGCTCCTGACCAAGCAGCGCTCTGGTCTGGACATAACCTTTAATCCGAGGGAACACAGATTGAATGGCATCCTCAGCATCATGATCGCTGAATCGAAAAGGATCTTCACCGGCGTTGATTAGAAAGCAGGTTTTATACATTTAATGTCCTCTAAGAAATATTTTACTGCAGTGGGTCATCATATAGCATTCAGGTTAGAACATTATCAAATTGCAGAACAGGCTATTTATACTTCCTGTTATGTATATGAACATATGTAACATTAGAATTAGTTAACACAATCGCGAGATGAGCAATGGAATCCATACTAGTTGCATGGTTATCTTTCCGTAAACCTCCCCCCCAAAGATCATCGACCGAAGGTATACGATCTTGCAGGTTAACCGGCATAGGGTGGATTTGGCATGCACGAAAACTGTGCAGGATGGCATTGCTAGTGAGCTGTGTTGCTTCAATATAGCTGGTGAGGCTAAATCAGGATGGTGCGACTGTTATGACGTATCCCCTGTCAGGTGATGCACCATTAAGCACGGTGTGGTAAACGTCATCGAGTTCCTCAAATGGCCTCTCTTGTATCGTTACCCACATGTCAACCTTGTCGAGAAATGCTTGAGTCGCATCTCCAATTCTCTGCTGATACACGCCAGACCCGAGTTCCTGGTTTCTTTTGATGATCTGGGTAGGTGCAAAGAATCCCTCGGGTTTAGGGCCTGGCATGGAATCTGCTGCCGGGCGTAAACCTGATTGATGGTGGGTAATTCCCACCCCGCAACTATTCACAAGATTGTCGGTAAGGTGATGGTGAACACGGTTCAGTACCTCGCCGTTTCCCGACATATCCACATAGGCGCTGGTTGCCAAGGGCAACTGCTCCACGTCGTCATAAGACAGCACCACATCATACAATCCAAGGTTCTTGCAGAAGGCGATGTTAGCGCTGGAAGTAAGGCCAATGACTGAGTTATAACCCCTGCGTTTCAGCATAAAGGCAAGGCCAAAGGCTGTTTTGCTGGACGCGCTGCCAAGAACCATCGTTTTTGCACCGAAGAAGTTGTTATCGGCAAAGTAGTCGTCAAGAACAAAGGAAGTGGTGAATAACGGCCGGTAAAGCATGTAGTGGTTGTCATGATCCGGGTTGAAACCATTGCCGGCAGTCATTAGTGAGTACTGATTGTAAACAATCGGTAATACAGCCCGGTGGGCGCTCGCATCTATAAACCCGCGGGCGTTCACTTTCTCGGGTCTGACCACCAGTTCGGAGGACATGGGGTAATAACCGTAACAACGATCTCCTACTGCCAGGTCCGGATGCCCACTGGCAGTCACGGTGCCAATCCCCCAGACCGGTATTCGTCCCCAGCCTTCCCCCGCGGGGAAGAAATCCCAGTAACCGATCATATCACCGGCCACACCATAGGTGATGTTGTTAGCCGTGAGGGCAAAACGGTCAACTCGCAAAACCGCCTGTCCGGTAGAAATCGAGACAGCTTCCGTCTGCTCAACTTTTGTTTCAGCAAGAATTTTTCGATTAACAAGATAATTTGCTGGCATAGCCCGACTCCTAGGTGAGATAAATTTGCGTCCTGGCTTTCAAAACAAGTGAGTCAACGACTCCACCGCATTACCAGCTTCTGCCTTAGTTCGATGACTCTTCTGCAACGCCAAAAGGCGACTGCCAGAATAATCGTTGGTGAATCCTAATGCCAATAAAATTATCTTGTGTGGATCAACTTTCTACCATCCTGGTTCTTAGCATTACGATAGGATCAAAACAAAAAAGGAATAGAAACCCGGTAAATACAGTCATAGCGATCGCAAGATAGAAAAAGTTACTTATTGGAAAGAAGCTCGTTACCGTAAGCGCAATAATCACCAGTCAGATTCCGGGGCGGTAGGAATAGCGGAATATTGAATCAGCTGAAAAAAACGACAACGAGGCCTCAAATATCGCGAAATGCAAATTCGCACTTCTGAGATTTATTGTTTCAGCAAGGGCATGCCTCATGTGAAACGGGAGGTGACCTTGCTGGCATGCATGAAATTTGTGAGTTGACCCTTTCTGTGTAGAGTGGTTAGCTTATTTTTTTCTACGGAATTCTGGATATGAAACTAGGTACAGGAATAGGCGGTTGGCCGGGCACTGCTGCTGATCAGGCGACGCGTGCGGAAGCCCTTGGATATGATTTTGTAAATTGTGGTGAACTTAGTCACGACTCCATGTTGACCATGGCGCTCGCGGGTTATGCCACTTCGAACATCAATCTGCTGACGTCGGTAACAATAGCCTTCCCGCGCAGTCCGATGGTGCTTGCAATGGAGGCCTGGGATATTCAACAGATGACCGGAGGTAGATTTTCAATCGGCCTGGGTAGCCAGGTGAAAGGCCACAACGAGCGTCGGTTTGGTGGAAGCTGGTCACCGGCGGCACCCAGAATGAAAGAATATATCCGGATGATGAAAGCAATCTGGAATAGCTGGCAGAATGGTACGGAAGCAGACTTTCTTGGCAAGGAGTATCGGTACACGTTGATGACCCCGAATTTCAATCCCGGTCCGCTTGAGTGTGAACAGCCTAAAGTATATTTGGCAGTTGTAGGGCCAGCAATGGCTCGTGTTGCAGGTGAAGTGGCTGACGGCGTGTTACCCCACGGCGGCATAATGACAGACAGGTATATGCGCGAGGTGCTACTGCCGAACGTCAAAATTGGCCTGGAGAGGTCAGGACGGTCCTGGGCTGATATCGATTTGTCCTTGAGTGGCTATTTGATACTGGGTGAGGATGATGACCAGATTTATAAGAATATTCAGAATCTTCGCCGTCCATTGTCATTCTATGGATCAACCCGCAGTTATCACCATGTTCTCAGGCTGCACGGTCTGGAGGAGCTTGGGCTGAAACTTCATGCGCTGTCCCTTGAAGGGAAATGGCAGGAAATGCACGATGTCATTACCGATGATGATCTGCTGCAGCTTGCAGAAACCTGTCGGTATGATGACTACGCGCAATTTATCCGCGATAAACGTGAATATGCGACTCAGATGGGTTTCTCGATGCCGACAAAAACTGATGCAGAGAAGGTGAGAGCGGGTGAAGTGATGGAGGAACTCAGGAAGGTTGAGAACAGTGGTGTGCCTAAAGGTCTGGAGTTTTGAGTGAAAAACATTGTTGATACCCATCAGCAATCGGGTACAAATCGGCGATAGGATAAGTAGAGCAAATCCAGTGGATATTTTTAACTGATGATGTACAAATGAGACAACTATTTGAATAAATCGTCTTGAATTATGCCTAATCCGGTGTCTGCTATTAGAGGATCGCTCTAGTGTACGTCGTCAAAACCTTTTGGCCAGTTAGTCCTTCGAGCTAAGAGACACTTCAGCACATCTGGTTTGTTTGTCCATCGTAATGTATTTGTTTACGCATGGCCAAAGTGTTCCGTTTAATCATTTCTCGCAGCTCCAATATCACTTCCCCTCGACCATAAAACACATCGGCGGGCGTCAGGTTGTTCAGCGCCTCATGAAAGCGCTCATGGTTGTAATGCTGAACCCATTGTCCAATGGCCTGTTCACCAAAGAGCATGAAGCAGAAAGCGTAAGCATCAACATCTGTTCATGCTGGAAGATACCGTTAAAGATTTAAGGGCCGATGGCGTCCCATAAAAGGCGGCGATCTCTATAGTCCCTATAGCCGATTGGGTCGGTCTCCGATTTCTGGTACTGAGATGGTCATTGTGCTGCAGGTGACTAAATGTAGATGCTTGATCGATTTTGCTGGTCGGCGCAGCGGGGAACGCTATCCGCACATAAGACTTTGCAAAATTAAATCTGAGTCCGGGTTAACGGCCTCCCAATTTAAAGGTGGGACGCCGATTTGAATAAAACGCTGACCATCGAACTAAAATTCACACCTCCGCTGACCGCTTTTTGATGTCAATATTGAGGATTTGATCATTTTCAGAATAGTCGACCGGACAATCAATGACGTGGACCCCAGGCTTATTCAAGGCGGTTTGAAGAATGCGCGGTAAGTCATCGGCCGCCGTAACTCTGTGTCCAATTGCTCCATAGCTCTCAGCATATTTGACGAAGTCGGGATTCCCGTATTCAAGGCCCCAGTCCGAAAATCCCATATTGGCTTGTTTCCAACGAATCATTCCGTAAGAACTGTCGTTAAGAATAAGCACCGCGATATCCATTTTAAGACGTACGGCAGTTTCAAGTTCTTGGCTGTTCATCATGAAGCCGCCATCTCCACAAATGGCTAACACCTTTTTGTCTTGATGGACTAATCGCGCCGCCATCGCAGAGGGAAGTCCTGCACCCATCGTCGCAAGGGCATTGTCGAGCAGCACGGTATTGGGTTTATGGGCAGGGTAGTTTCGTGCAAACCAAATTTTATAAACGCCATTATCGAGGCAAATAACCCCATCGCTTGGGACTGCCCTACGGATCTGTCCGACCAAATGTTGAGGGTAAATCGGAAACCTTAGATCGTCTTGACCTTC
>NZUN01000131.1 GCA_002697205.1 Gammaproteobacteria bacterium | reverse complement strand
GGGTGATCTGTGATCCCCCTCAGTGGCCGCAGATTCAGACTGTGCAGGAGAAACAGATTCCAGCAAGTCGATATTCCATGGTTCTTCCGGCGTGAGTCGATATGTACTGAAATTACAGCAACTCCCGTCTTCAACGGAGGTTGGTTGCTAACATCTGAGAATACGGCCCTGCCGATCAATGGGTTGGCCGGCCAGGTTTCGGGTATGTACCAGTCTTGGCCTGCCCTGGACGGTGATGACAATCTGTCGTCTGAAGAGGCTGCTGCTATCTTTTGGGCAGTAGGTTATATTACCATTTTGAAAGTTAGTATAACCCATAGAGGTGAATTGCAGATAGGGCTTGTTGCCAAACGATCGCCATAATATGGCTCCGGCTTTGGCGGCGGGTTTTAGGCTGGCTATCAGTTTTTCGTGGTTGTCTAGTTTGCCGTTCTGGTTGTTGTCGGCAAATATATTCAGACCCCTATGCCAGTTTCTGGTGCAGAGTTTGCCTTCGAGCGCACACAAGGTGACCGCGATATTGTTCTTGGCTGCATTGTACCGGGCAAAATGGATGGTGCTGATCAGCCAGTTAACAACCACGGTTGCCTGGTGTTTAGCTGCAAATTCGCGGTAGTGAGTCAGTCCACTGGATAGCAGTATACCGATGATGGCGACTACCATGAGCAATTCAACCAGCGTTAATCCTTGGTTGCGGATTTGATCTGAGATATTACTACTGGCACCAATTACTGCTGCTGTATTTTCCTTACCTCGGATTTTCATTGGCAAAGTTTAGGGACAGGATACTTTCCCGGGTAGCAGATAGTGGCTTTTGATTTAGCGGGATTGTTCTGGCGTTGTTGCGGGTTTCGGCTGGCTTGCTTGCTCGATTCCGATGCGGATCAAGAAGCCATTCTGGATAAGTGGTCTATTGTTGCCGAGACGAGCTTAGCCAAACAGCCCGAAAGATATGATATTGATCCAGGATCGTTGGGTTTTTTTGACGGTTCTATTCGGATCGAAATTCCCGGATTTATCAAGACTTCGATGTCCGGGGTAATTTGCGGCCAATAACGTCAAAGCGTTGCTGGCCAGATCCGATTGATTCAATAACTGGTAAGCCTCTACCATAATGGCCAACCCATCTGGCACTGCTGTCGTACCCTGGAAGTTCTCGAACACGAATCGGCCTCTATTTGCGGCTGCCATATAGGCCCCACGATAAATGTAATAACGAGCCACATGAATTTCCGCGGATGCCAGTAGGTTCTTAAGATAGCGCATTCGCTTTTGAGCATCTGGGGCGTATTCACTTTCTGGGAATCTGCGGATCAGGAGCGAAAAGTCCTCAAACGACTCTCTAGCTGCACCTGGATCTCTTTTGGAGGGATCGAGTGGGAAAATTTTGCTGAGGAAGTTTTCATCTTCGTCGAAGGATGCCAAGCCTCTCAGGTAGAAGGCATAATCCACATTTGGATGATTAGGATGCAACCTGATGAATCGATCAGCGGCAGCGCGAGCGGCTTCGGCCTGGGCGCTTCTATAGTACGCGAATACAATTTCCAGTTGCGCTTGTTCGGCATACCGGCCAAATGGATAGCGTGCCTCCAGGGCCTGCAGTCGGGCCACGGCTTCTTTGTAGTTTCCGGCATTCATGCCGCTCTGTGCTGACTGATATAGCGCCAGCTCAGATTCCTGTTCGGTGATTTCATCATCTTTGGAACAGCCACCCAAGCACAGAACCAGGATCAGTAATGCCAGTATCGTTGAATGTTTAATCAGCATAGAATCCGCCATGGAATGAACGAGCCCAGTCTTGTACTCTTGAAAAGAGGCTCATTTAACCATAGCCTTGCCAATTCTCCCAATAGTGTTTTCCAGTTAGGTGGTCATGTCATCGCACATTAAGCACAAATTACAGATTAAGGATTCAGATAGCTTAAAGCGATTGGACATGGTGGCCGCGCAGTTGTTTCCTCAGTATTCGAGGTCAAAACTACAACAGTGGATTCGAGACAAAGTTTTAACCTTAAATGGTAAGCCGGCCAGGCCAAAGGATAAGGTGCCGGCAGGCGCTGTGCTTGAGATCAATGCCCAGTTGCAAGATCTGGCCAACGAGGCTGAACAGATCCCTTTGTCAATTGAATTTGAAGATGACCATTTACTGGTTGTCAACAAACCAGCGGGGCTCGTGATTCACCCAGGTGCGGGGAATCCTGCAGGCACTTTATTAAACGCCCTGCTGTATCACGCCCCAGCATGCAAGGAACTGCCCCGGGCAGGTATAATTCATCGCCTTGATAAGGATACTTCCGGCTTGCTGGTAGTGGCAAAAACGCTGCCCGCGATGACTGGTCTGGTACAGCAGTTGCAGCTCAGGACGGTTAAGAGAGAGTATGAAGCCATCGTTCTGGGTTCTCCGAAAGCCAGCGGAGAAGTGGACATGCCGGTTGGCAGGCACCCAACCAGGCGTACTAAAATGGCTGTGCATAGCAGTGGCAAGCAGGCGATAACTCGATACTGGCTGCTACGCCAATACGGCGCCTATGCGCACATGAAGTTTGCCCTGGTTACCGGCCGGACCCATCAGATTCGCGTGCATATGCAGCATCTTGGCTTTCCTATTGTCGGTGATGCGACCTACGGTAGCCGCAGAATACCAAGGGATCGGGTTTATCCCCAGGCTCTGCAGGCCCTGTCAAGGCAGGCGTTGCATGCCAGGAGGCTCGCCTTTCAGCACCCGGCAAGCAAAGCTGATTTTGATGTTGTGGTGCCATTGGCCGAGGATATCCAGGAATTAATTGATGCATTGCTGGAAATGGAAGGTCGCCGCAATGGCTGATCTAGCGCAGCCATGGGAGCTCGCAGAAAATGTATTTGCGGCTTGTACTAATCGACTGGGAGGTTACAGCACATCGCCTTATGCTGAGCTCAATCTAGGTAGGCATGTGGGAGATCAGCCCGGGCGAGTCAGGCAAAACCGGGATGCAGTAAAGACCCACCTGGCTTTACCGGCGGAGCCTTACTGGTTAACTCAGGTACATGGCAGTCAGGTCGTCGAGGTTGCAGGCTTAGCCGGGGTTAGCCATCCTGAAGCGGATGGTAGCTATACCCGGAGGGTGGACACGGTTCTGGCTATACAGGTGGCAGATTGTCTTCCTATCCTGATCAGTGCGGCTGATGGTTCAGAAATCACGGCCCTTCATGCAGGATGGCGAGGCTTGCATGCGGGTGTTATCCAGGCCGGGCTGGCCAGGTTGTCCAGTCGGGACCTGGTTGCCTGGATTGGCCCCAGTATCAGGCAGTGCCATTTTGAAGTTGGTCTGGAGTTGAAGGCGGCTTTTCCCGAGGCCTACTTTTGCGAAGGCAATGATGACCAGCACCTGTACCTTGATTTAGCGGGTTATGCTGTTAATTTACTCAGCAAAGGTGGTGTCACTGCTATCATAGACAGCAAGATTTGTACGGTTTGCTGCAATCAGCGTTATTTCTCTCATCGACATGAAGGACTTACGGGTCGTTTTGCAGCCTTAATTTGGAAAACGCGCTGACCCCACATGACTGCATTAGAACGCGCCAGATACTTTCTTAGGGCTCAGCAGTTACCACGGATCAGCTTGTTTGCCCGATTTAATGCAGCGGTTTTTTCAATTCTGCTCAAAGTGCGGACCTTGCCTTGAGGTGTTTTTATATTAATTCTTTGGTAAGCCTGTAACTGCTGTANGTTCCTGTGGCCTATTGCACAGTTTGCTTTTTTTATGTCTGCTANGTNCTTTCGTTGATTTTCTTTCGTCGATGCTGGTGACTGTGTGGCAACGGCCTGATTGCCAGTGGCACTGTTGCTTCCAGGTATTTCGCTGACGGCNGGTTGGTTGTCTNGTTTTGNTGGTAATGGGTAGCCAAAATGCTGGGATGGGCCCANCTTTTCTGCCTGTTCCAGTTTGGGTTTTTCGTCGGAAAATTGAACAACCCCGCTGCCGTCTACCCATCGATAGTAAATGGTGTCTGCAGCCAGTGCTGTACAGNTGATTAAAAGGAGGACTGGGGTCAGTATTATTTTCGCGTTCAATGTTCAAAGTATTTTCGGGTATGATTCAGTTTAATCGAGGAAGTAGCACTTTTCGACCCTCATAGCGAACTATACTGACGTTGGCGTTGACTCGAGCNGTTGAATAGTAAAAAATGCCGCCCCTCTTGCAGATAATCCCTGAAAATACTGAGGTATAGCTTTGTGACAGAACAGGTGGGTGAAGACCAAGAACCCGAATTGATANAGATGTCAGGTGCCGATCTATTGATACGTTCGCTTCAGGAAGAAGGCGTAAAGTATCTATTTGGCTACCCTGGTGGTGCCGTGCTTCATATATATGATGCCCTTTTTAAGCAGAATCAGATCAAGCACTTTCTGGTCCGTCACGAGCAGGCCGCGACCCACATGGCGGATGGATACGCGCGATCAACCGGCCNGACCGGCGTTGTTTTGGTTACCTCGGGCCCGGGCGCTACCAATGCCATTACCGGGATTGCCACTGCTTTTATGGATTCTATCCCCATGGTCGTTGTGTCAGGACAAGTGCAGTCNCATTTGATTGGCACGGATTCATTTCAGGAAACTGATATGGTTGGAATATCGCGACCAATCGTTAANCACAGCTTNCTGGTGAGGCATGCAAGTGAAATNCCGACTGTAATTAAGAAGGCATTTTATNTGGCAGCATCGGGTAGACCGGGTCCTGTGGTGGTTGATATTCCAAAGGATATAACCAANCCATTGGACCTATTTCCTTTTGAATACCCTGGGAAAATCAAGATACGTTCCTATAGCCCTNCTCCCAGNGGTCATGCCGGACAGATTAAGAAAGCNACGCAACTCTTGTTAAAAGCAGANCGGCCGATGATCTATTTTGGCGGGGGTGTCGTTCAGGGCAATGCCTCGGAAAGGCTGGTACAGATAGCCAGAAAGCTGGAATATCCGGTGACCAGTACTTTAATGGGNTTGGGTGGTTATCCAGGGACAGACCAACAGTTCCTCGGCATGCTTGGCATGCATGGAACTCTGGAGGCCAACAGTGCGATGCACAATTGCGATGTGTTATTTGCTGTTGGTGCCAGNTTTGATGATCGAGTCACTAATACAGTTTCNAAATTCTGTCCTTATGCCAAGATNATACAGATNGATATTGACCCCACTTCCATCGCCAAAAACGTTGCCGTGGATATCCCCATAGTNGGNCCGGTGGACACGGTGCTGGAAGAATTTTTCAGGTTGCTGGAGGATTCAGACAACCTCAGGACGCAGCAGCAGACAGAAGCGCTGAGTGAGTGGTGGGCACAGATTGAGAACTGGCGTAAGCAGGATTGCCTGAAAGTCAATAAGGTACCGGAGAGTACTATTATAATGCCCCAGGAGGCCATACAAGCCGTATATAAAGTAACCGCTGGAGATGCTTTTGTGACCTCAGATGTCGGTCAGCACCAGATGTTTGCGGCGCTGTACTATCCGTTTGATTTGCCGAGGCGGTGGATCAATTCTGGCGGGCTGGGAACAATGGGCTTCGGATTTCCAGCTGCGATGGGCGTTCAGGTTGCGTATCCCGACGCGACCGTGGCATGCATCACGGGTGAAGGCAGTATCCAGATGAATATTCAGGAGTTATCCACCTGCAACCAGTATGGCTTACCTATAAAGATAATTAATCTTAACAACGGTTCTCTTGGTATGGTTAAGCAATGGCAGGATATGCAGTATGAAGGGCGCCATTCACACAGTTACATGGATTCGTTGCCTGATTTTAAGCAGTTGGTTGAGTCCTATGGACATGTTGGCTTTTCGGTATCCAAGATTGGGGAATTGGAGGACGTGCTGGAAGAAACCTTTTCATTGAAAGACAGGCTGGTGTTTGTTGATATTCTGGTGGATCCAGAAGAGCATGTTTACCCAATGCATGTCGCACCCAATGGTGCCATGCGTGATATGTGGCTTGCAAAAGGAGTGCGGACCTGATGCGTCGGATTATCTCTTTGATGCTGGAAAATGAAGCAGGATCACTGTCGCGTGTGGTGGGTCTTTTTGCCCAGAGGAATTACAATATTGAGTCTCTGACCGTGGCAGCGACGGAAGATCCAACCTTGTCCCGATTGACGCTGACAACGACCGCCAGTGATTCTCAGATGGAGCAAATGACCAAACAATTGAATAAGCTGATTGAAATCGTCAAGCTGGTAGATCTAACAGATGGCGAACATATCGAGCGTGAACTGATGTTGATTAAGATAAAAGCGTCGGGTGCGCAACGCGCGGAAGTAAAGAGGACGGTTGATATATTCCGTGGTCAGATCGTTGATGTAATGCCGAATTCGTACCTGGTGCAACTGATTGGAACCAGTGAAAAGCTGGATGCTTTCATGCGGGCTTTGGCGGACGGCGCAATTCTGGAAACAGTACGAACCGGGGTTACAGGGCTCGGGCGAGGGGATAAGATCCTCAGTCTATAGTCAATAACTTGGTAAAAACAGGGAACTCTATATGCAGGATGACGGAGTGAAGGAAAACCAGAAGACACCAAGTGTGTCTGCATTTCCCAAACGAGTCGGCCTGCGGCGAGGGATTTACCTGCTTCCTAACCTGATTACCACTGGCGCCTTATTTTCCGGATTCTATTCTATTATCTCCGCAATGACCGGGCATCTGGAGTATGCCGCGATTGCCATTGTCATCGCCGGGTTTCTTGATTCTCTTGATGGCAGAATCGCCCGGTTGACCCATACCCAGAGTGAATTTGGGGTTCAATATGACAGCCTTTCTGATCTGGTCGCATTCGGCGTTGCGCCTGCGCTTTTGATGTTCAGTTGGGTATTATCAGACCTTGGCAAAGCTGGATGGTTGATTGCGTTTCTCTATATGGCGTGCGCTGCCCTGCGACTGGCTCGATTTAACACAGCACCTGATAGTAAAATTTTCTTTGGTCTGGCTAGTCCCGGCTCTGCGGGGATCCTGGCCACACTTGTCTGGACCATTCTGGATAATACCTCCGAGACGNNTGGTGTCGAAATCGGGGTGCCAGTTGCCTGTNTAACGGCNGTNCTNGCGCTGTTGATGGTCAGTAATATCCGTTATTATAGCCCGAAGAACATGGACGGGGCGGGCAGGGTACCNTTCGTATATATGTTTGTCATCATATTGCTGTTCGTTGTGGTTGCCTACTACCCACCTGGCATGCTGCTATTAATCGGACTGGTNTATGCAGTATCGGGTCCGATTCAGGCATTGCTTCGTAACAGTAGNGCGAAACAAGGCGGGGTTTAAGGGTAAGCTNGGCTAATCACTTTTGATATTGGGCCTNACATGAACAAGGTNAGCAAAGGACACTTACAGACTTTAAATGAGAATGAGGTTACGGACCAAACTGTTTATCTGAATCGTCGTCAGATCATAAAGGCAGCGGGCCTGTCGACCGTTCTGGGGGGCTTTACCGAGAGTGCTGCGCAACCACCATTAAAGGTTGCAGAGNCTTCTGGGCAGCNAGGGCCGCCCTGGTTGAGAAAGCTGGTTTCCGATGCCANTGTCGGTCGTTTCAGCACGACTGAAAAGCTAACCCCCTTTGAATATGTCACCGGCTACAATAATTTTTATGAGTTTGGTACAGACAAGGCCGATCCCTCAGAGAATTCCTCTAAATTNAAATCTGATCCTTGGAGTATTGAGGTAGGAGGAGACTGCGAAGTTACTGGTCAATTTCACCTCGAAGATATACTCAAAGGGCAAGAGATCGAAGAGCGAATTTACAGGTTGAGGTGTGTGGAAGCCTGGTCGATGGTCATTCCCTGGATTGGCTTTCCATTGAACAAACTGCTGAGCCGGTTCAANCCGACTTCTCAAGCAAGATANGTCAGGTTTGAAACGGTTTACAGGCCCTCGCAGATGCCCGGGCAGAGATCTTTNTTTTCAACGCTCGACTATCCTTATGTTGAAGGTCTGCGAATGGATGAAGCTATGCATGAATTGGCTTTTATNGCNGTTGGGCTTTATGGCGAACCTTTACTTNCGCAGAATGGCGCTCCATTGCGGTTGGTTGTGCCCTGGAAATATGGATTCAAGAGCATTAAGTCGATAGNGAAAATAACTTTTCAGAAGNACCGCCCGCAGACCAGCTGGCAACTGGCTAACTCGAAGGAGTATGGTTTTTTTTCTAACGTTAACCCTGATGTCAGTCACCCTCGCTGGAGTCAGGCCACAGAAAGACGATTGCCCAGTGGGTTGTTCGGTTCTAATCGCATGGATACATTGCCGTTTAATGGCTATGGCGATGAGGTCAGTCACCTGTATAAAGGCATGAACTTNCGGATACATTATTGAGGTGAAACCAGGGTAATGAAGCCTGTCCAGATTCGATTATTGCTGGTGGCATTGCTTTGCCTTCCTGCGCTGAGCCTTTTCTGGCAGATTGCTCAGGTCCTGCAGGGACTACCCAACGATCTNGGGCCCGACCCGGGCAAGGCCATTGTGATCGAACTGGGCCAATGGTCTCTGTGGATACTGCTACTAGTCTTTTCCGCCACGCCCCTGCGNCAATGGTTTGGTTGGCGATGGTTGGTTGTTNACAGACGGGTATTNGGTATAGCGGTATTTTGTTATTACGGCCTGCATATTACAGCGTATGTGGTCTTTCTGCTCGAGCTGCACTTCGAGGAAATTGTGGAGGATGTTCTGCAAAGGCCTTACATAACGATGGGCATGCTGTCAGCGNTGCTGTTGATGCCGCTGGCATGGACATCCAACGATTACAGNGTGAGACGGCTGGGTCGAANCTGGAAGCAGCTTCATAGACTTATTTATCCGGCTATACTGTTTGTCATGATTCATGTTATCTGGATGGCCCGAAGCGATTTACTTCAGCCGCTTTTTTACCTGTTGATTGTTTTGCTCTGCTTTGCTGGCCGNAGTCAGGAACTCTTTANGANGGTAAAAGGTNGCTGAATGAAGCTTGNTTGNGCTGCCTTTCCTGTTCACCGNAGTGAGCTNCAGACAGGCTTGAGCTGGCCTCCTNCCAGCAGGTAGCGATTCTCTGATGTGCTGAATTAAGAGTGTGTCTTCTTGTTCTAATTACGTTAAACTACGCTTCCCTTGTTATCGCGCTGAAAAGGAAATATTTATTTGCGCTAAGGGTTGTATTGGGGNTGGTGACACGTATAATGGCGCTCCTCAGTACCTAATACTGAGTTTTAAAGAAGAAGTGGTTGCCAGTCGATTGGCTTGGGACCGTTCAGNAAGTTTGCCAGCATAATGCCACGTCAGTTAAGTTAATGACGCGGAATTTNTCGCAGGAAAATTCTGATAAAGCTATTTAAAAAATTGGAAACTTACAATAGGTGTGGGTGCTTGTTTGTTGAGTGTAGTTATTTTTCAACAACAAGTTACCAACAATTTATTGAGTGAATACTTACTAAAAAACGGTAATTTTGCGTTGAGCCAGTGTGTGGCTTTGTCTGCAAAGACAGAACACGCTCAGCATTAGACGTTCGCTTGCGAACAACGACTGCGGAGTGGAAACACACTGTTACAAGATTTGCGAACTATAATCGCAACTGTGAACTGAGGGAGTCTCAAAAGGACGTAACGAGGGGATCAGGAATACTTCAATTAAAATTGAAGAGTTTGATCATGGCTCAGATTGAACGTTGGCGGCAGGCCTTATACATGCAAGTCGAACGGTAACAGCAGAGCTTGCTCTGGCTGACGAGTGGCGGACGGGNGAGTAACGCGTAGGAATCTACCCAGTAGCGGGGGATAGCCCGGGGAAACCCGGAATAATACCGCATACGCCCTACGGGGGAAAGGGGGCCTCTTCTTGAAAGCTCTCACTATTGGAGGAGCCTGCGTTGGATTAGCTAGTTGGTGAGGTAATGGCTCACCAAGGCTACGATCCATAGCTGGTCTGAGAGGACGATCAGCCACACTGGAACTGAGACACGGTCCAGACTTCTACGGAAGGCAGCAGTCGGGAATATTGTCCAATGGGGGAAACCCTGAGACAGCCATGCCGCGTGTGTGAAGAAGGCCTTAGGGTTGTAAAGCACTTTCAGTAGGGAGGAATTAGCGCGATTAATACTCGCGTCAAGTGACGTTACCTACACAAGAAGATCCGGCTAACTCCGTGCCAGCAGCCGCGGTAATACGGAGGGATCGAACGTTAATCGGAATTACTGGGCGTAAAGCGCGCGTAGGCGGTCTGTTAAGTGGGATGTGAAAGCCCCGGGCTTAACCTGGGAATTGCATTCCAAACTAATAGACTAGAGTACGATAGAGGGGGGTAGAATTCAGAGTGTAGCGGTGAAATGCGTAGATATTCTGAGGAATACCGGTGGCGAAGGCGGCCCCCTGGATTGATACTGACGCTGAGGTGCGAAAGCGTGGGGAGCAAACAGGATTAGATACCCTGGTAGTCCACGCCCTAAACGATGATAACTAGCCGTTGGTCCCTCGGGACTAGTGGCGAAGCTAACGCGCTA
>NZUN01000130.1 GCA_002697205.1 Gammaproteobacteria bacterium | reverse complement strand
TATTATTGTCATGACCGTTATGCTCATCGAGCCTGGCGCTCAGACCTGCCTGATCACCCGAATAATAGTAATCCTCCAAGTAATAACCATCTGCGGCGGCGAGATTATTGCCAGACAAGGTTGTGACCGTTGCACCGATATCGGGGCCTTGTGTCACTGTACTTACGCCCTGGGTGAGGTCATAAACATCATTTAGAACGCAGCTACGCTGCCCTGGGGTAGCACAGCCACCCTGCCCACTTGCAGCCCCATAATCACGCTTTTCCCAGCCGCTTACAGCCAATACACCGGCGCTCTCAAACGGCCCGTAAAGGGCATAGCCATCCGCTGCAAAACCATATATAGGGGAATGGCCATCGCCTTCATCGGCTACCAGATTCGCCAGACAACTGGTATAGAAATGATGGTGGTAATCACCACTGGGAGGCGCGTGCCCGCCGCAGATATCCACGTCATATTGTTCTGCAATGGGTGCCAGGTTATACCAAACCCCATTTCCATAGGCTTGACCGTCACCCCAGTTATATATACTGGTACCGTTAACCATTAACCCAATAGCTCCCAGTCCGGTCTCACAGCTAGTAGAAGTTGGTACGGGTTCAACCGCAAGGTATTCCTGTTTGTTTTGGTCAGTCGGACAGGCAGGCCCTGGTGGCCAGTAACCGTCACCCCCCGTTGAAAGACAGTTGGCCGTGCTACTCCGGTAACCAATATCCTCACCGAATTCCACCGTGGAACCTAATACTGCTGAGGTGGCCGCGGCTACAAAATCATTACCCAGACGCGGCCTGCTATTTAATTCATCAATAATTTCCTGGGTTATACCCACATCGTAATTAGGAATCCCACTAGCCTCAACATAGACATAATCCCTTGAAGCCACGGTTTCCGGGTTAACCAATTGAACATCCTCCAGCACACCAAGGCTACTATTGGCGGATTCAAAAATTTTGGTTGACCGATCAGAGGTATTAATAATCCATCGACTGAAAATTTCAGCAACAGAGGGGCTGACCGTGATAACAACGGTATCAACAACCGCACTGTTGACCCCATCATCCACGGAAACCTGGAAAACCAGGTGCTCAGCAGCTGTTACCTGTGGTGCCGTAAATCCGGTACTGGCGGTAGAAGTATAGGATAACGTCACCGCCGTTCCTGAAATCTGGCTCCAGGTAATGACGGGCGTTACTTCGTCGTAAACATTGGCAACCAGCAAAACCAGGTCATTTTCTACAACGGCTTGATCCTCGCCAGCAGAGACTTCAGGGGGATTATTTGAGGCAACATCGTCTGGGGTATTTTCATCTAGGTAAAGTTTTATATCATCCGTGTCCGTTCGAGTGGCATCAGCGGCTAGGGCTCCCTCCGTTAAGGCGGTTCCACTGAAACCAAACAGATGCCTCATAATGATCAGGCCATCGGTAAGCGCGGCGGTTTCACCGTTTGCATCTATATCCAAGGTGATAACCAAATCATCAATTTTTTCAGCAATCTGGACCGGATCAGTCAGGGTTGCATTCTCACCGGTCGCTCCCTGGACTAGGGATTCTCCGCTGAAACCGAACAACCTTCTGATAATTAGCAGGCCATCGGTCAGCGCCGATGCCGTGCCATCACCATCAATATCGAGGGTTTCAGTTGACCCGGCGCTGGCCCCAGTCACAACCATGGCAGACTGCGCCCGCTGCTCTGTGTTTACCGTCGCGGCATCAATTGACAGCACCGTCAACTGCCCCTGGATAGTCGAAGGCGCGGCTTCACTAAAGCCAGGCACGCCATTGAATGTAGTGCGGACATCCGGGCCAATCGACGCCATCTCCTGGTGTGGCGTTAATGCGGTGGACTCGCGATCACTTCTAGGAAGGATAACAGCTTCTTCACCAGCCTCTGACCTTTCCCAGTCGAAGCCGCGGGCTCTGCCGGGGCGTCTCATAGCATCTACCCTTTGCGGCGTTGTCGAAGACGGCCCCAGGTTGCTGCTGACCGACCTGTCAGGGAAAATCAGCGTATCAACTTCCAGATCAGCTTTCTCAGCCGCAGCGCTGTCTGCTAACGGCAGTTGGGTTAGTAACAGGACAACTACAATTATTGACGGGTTCCGTGTAGACCTTGCTATGCTCCTCATACCGGTACCCCTTAACAGCATTTCGTGACCCTCCACTATTGATACGCTTTTTCACCCCGTTTCTGTCGCCTGCACTCTGATTAATAACACCTATTGATAACACTTATTAAAACCATCTGTTAAAACCTTCTATTAATAGCACTGGGCTCTGCCATAGCCTACCCCGCTCCCACTGCAACCCTGCCACTTGATCATGAACGTCCTAAATTTGGCAAGCTGGTTATTGCCGGGCTTCCCTGAACTGACAGATTCATGGAAATCAGGCAAATAGACAACGCGCCAGTACCACCGCCATCAACAGAGTAACAAGAGATATGCCTCAAAACTAATGGTCGTGAGTATTAATCAAAGGCATACTAAGCGCTACCGGGCAGGAATAAAGCATTGCAAAATCAACAAACAAAAACTCTGCAGGATCGCCGAAGCTGGTCAAAGACCCTGTTCACCGGCAGCGAACAATTCAGTTACTTCAACCGCCTGACAGACCTCTTCCCCTGCCACACTATCAGAGCAGGGACCTGACCCTTATGAGAGCTAAGACCATGGTCTACTCAGAAGAACAGGTCCCCAGCCAGCAAGGCAAGGTGGTTTTTGTTACCGGGGCAAATACCGGCATCGGTTATGAAACTGCACGCATATTTGCCGGCAAAGATGCACGGGTACTATTAGGCTGCAGATCAGAGTCCAGGGCCCTGCAGGCAATCTCGCGTATCCGGGGCATTCACCCTCAGGCAGATTTAACCTGGATACCTCTGGATTTAGCGGACCTGAACGCCATTCAGGCAGCTGCCGAGTGTGTAACAAACGAATCGCGGTTGGATATACTGATCAATAACGCGGCGATCATGGCAGTGCCAAGCACAGCCTCACCNANGANGGTTTTGANNNCCAGTTNGGCGTNAANCATCTCGGTCANTTTGCGNTGACTGGNCTGCTNATCAAAANNCTNNCTGCCCNNCCAGGNNCCNGGGTNGTCACNGTCAGCAGNCTGGCNCANNGAACCGGNAAAATTGACTTNANNGATATTGNNGGNGTCCNGATCATACNCNNCCATGTCANGNTANCAGATGAGCAAGGCTGCTAATCTNTATTTCNCCCTTGAATTACANCGNCGNTTGATNNCNGCCAACANNNCAANGCTNTCNGTNGGNTGNCATCCNGGCATNGCTACCACAGAAATAGGCCGCCACTTCCCAACNTGGCTGCAACTGATTACTCCCATAGCGAATCCCTTNTTCAATAGCGCTGCACAGGGAGCACTACCCTGCCTGTTTGCTGCTACCNGCCCGAGCGTCCGAGGNATGGATTACTATGGNCCGACCAAAAGGGGTGAAAGTGTGCNCTCGGCTGGCAAGGCGATCATAGCCAGTCACATCATGGATGAAACAATTGCCAGCCGTTTATGGGACCTGTCAGTAGAACTCACCGGTATAGAATTCAAATTATGAAAATACNCCCATCAGGAATTATGATCTGATAGGATGGGACAGCATTAAAGAGGTTCTGNACTATGTCTAAAATGAANTTCGGGGCTTTCTTAGCGCCGCATCANCCGATCGGCGAACACCCCATGCTGCAATTGCAGCGGGATCTGGATCTGGTTGAACAACTCGATCNGCTGGGGATAGATGAATTCTGGTGTGGCGAACATCACTCTACCGGGTGGGAAGTCATCGCCTCGCCAGAAATGTTNCTTGCGGCAGCCGCTCAGCGCAGCCACCGCATTATGCTNGGTACCGGCGTCATATCGCTACCGTACCACCATCCTTTCAACGTGGCCCAGCGAATGGTCCAGTTAGATCACATGACTGGGGGTCGCGCAATCTTCGGGTCTGGTCCCGGCGCACTACCATCGGATGCNTTCACCCTGGGCATCGATCCGATGACGCAGAGAGACCGCCAGGATGAAGCCCTGGGCGTCATTCGCAGACTCTTGGCTGGAGATGATCGCTTCGACTATGAGTCTGACTGGTTCACCCTCAGAGACGCTAAACTGCAGTTGCTGCCACTCCAGGATAATCTGCCCTTTGCCGTAGCTTCGAGTATCAGCCCNTCAGGCATGACCCTAGCTGGCAAACACCGTACCGGGGTACTATCCATTGGCTCCATGTCAACCGCAGGCCTTCAAGCACTGCCCACNCAATGGAGCTTTGCCGAAGANTCAGCCCGTNAACATGGTAATCAGGTGGATCGNGCTGACTGGCGGATTGTTATGTCATGGCACCTGGCCGAAACCCGGGNAAAAGCCGAACAACAGGCAGGGCCCGGCCTGATGCGCTGGCACAACGACTATACCGTGGCAACCCTGCAACGCCCTGGCGCTGTGGCTTACCAGACGCCAGCGTNGGCTATCCAGGAAATGGCATCCGGAGAGCAATCNGCGGCNGTAATCGGCACGCCAGACGATCTCATCATTGCAATCAATAAAATGATCGAAGTAACCGGCGGCTTCGGTACAGTCATTGGCTTTGTTCATGATTGGGCCAACCCTGGTGATACGGCAAACAGCTGGNATCTATTCGCCCGTTATGTCGTGCCTGAGATCAATGGACTACTCGACGGATTTCGCGAATCAGAAGCCTACGTTAAAGAAAACCGAGCGGTTTTTGAAAGAGCCGGTGCTGCTGTGGTTGCTAAAATCATGGAAAACGACAAGGCAGCAGCAGCAATGCAGGAACAAGCCACCGCACAGACCACAATGCGATCACCCAATGCGCCGGATCTATCTGAAGTGGTTAAACAACAAGAGAAATCCAAACAAACCTGACTGTNCCGCCAGGAGACAGTTAATGACTATTGATCTCCCTGCAGGCCAGTAGTNATGCACTCATCAAGAGNTTAAAGAATGAAAATACATCCTATCTATACCCACAACGCCCTGCGCAATTTCACTTATTTGATCGAGTTATCTGATTCAAGTTGCCTGGTACTGGATCCATGGGATGAAAAACAGGTAAACCAAGCNCTGCAGCAANGACACCTGGCCCTGTCGGTCATTATTAATACCCATGAGCACTGGGACCATACCCAGGGAAACCAGGCCCTGGTGGACCAGCACCAGTGCGAAGTCTGGGCCCACGAAAACGGTCAAGGAAAAATTCCCGGTCTCACCAGAACCCTGGCTGCNCANGAGAAAATCAGCCTAGAGGANGGTATTGAGCTTGAAGTCCTTGATACGCCTGGGCATACCTTTGCTCACCTGTGCTTTGTCGTTCTGGAGCAAGGCGAGGCCAAAGCGGTGTTTACCGGCGATACCCTGTTCAACGCCGGGGTGGGAAACTGCCATAATGGTGGNGACCCAGCTGTGCTTTACGAGACCATCAGCAAACAGTTCCATACTCTGCCTGGCCATGTCATTGTTTACCCAGGCCACGATTACCTGGAAAATAATCTNCGCTTCACCCTGGACNTGGAAGGTTCCAACGGTATAGCCCAACGGTGGCTNAAAAAGGCAGAAGCGGCTGACCCAGCCATAAACCCTCTACTAACCACTATAGGCGATGAGCACCAGCTAAATACCTTTTTCAGGTTGGAAAACACGGAAATCAAAACCACCCTGGGGTTGTTGGATGGCAGTGAAAAAGACGTTTTCCTGGCACTCAGGGCCCGTAGGAACAAGTGGTGAGCAGCACTCTTACTTAGAGTTACAGTTGACCAGAACAGNGTTGTGTTTNCCCCGCATCACTATCCTGGAACCACTTTTCACGGGCTCATTATTTATGAGGCTCATAGCTAAGGTTAGAACCTATCGATACTTCATATCTTTCCCTNATCCATGATTGCGAAAGATNAANTTAATGCGCCCTAACCACACACATAAAGNTTAGTTCGATTCTGGTTTTACCGAGGGTTAATNCTATGACCAGTTCAAATTGGCAGCAGCACGTCACACAGCCCCTGGCTACCATGCCTGCCACTGGAGATTTTGTCATCCAACATCTGTACAGTTGGCTCATGATCCCGNTAGGCANGCCAATATGGTCGGCCCGCNCCATTAGGATTACCTGTGGTAGCAAATGCCACCCAATAAGCTTGCATCCTATTGGTTAAGCGCTGGTCAATCACATCNGTGGGTAACCAGGTGTCATGGGTATCAAAAATGTAAGGCAGCTCAGCACCATGATANGCACCCATTGAAGCAGCCAATTNTCCCGGTCGCTGCCTTAAAAACTGATAGACCCAGACCTGTTGTTTCTGCTCGCTNAGCTTCGCCGCTAACAACAGCGAGGGGCAAACAAAGGCATTNGCCGTAATCAGTAGATCGAGGCGGCGCTCAGCTTCAGTTTCCGACNCAAGGNCCGATTTTAGCAAGGCTGCTTGCTGCTCATTTACATTATCNGCCAGCCAGGACGACACAACCGGTTCACCTTCAAGGTACATCAACCATTCATCGTCGTTTGTACCAATNAGCAGATCGACGGGATAAAGACGATTATCTTGCACTGCACCATGTAGGCTGCTGACAACGCTATGACCATCCACCACAGGACCAAAGGAATGGCCTTGGTAGACGTCATCTGCGCTTGCCAGAATCCGCTCTGCAGGTATCTGCCGCATTTTCTGCACGGCGTTTTCATTAACTCCGCCCAACAGCTTGCTGNCAAATTCCCNACCNAGGTCCAGATGNTCTTGTCTAGAGCTTGTGCCGGTCACACCNGACCCACCGCTCTGGTGTATAACTCGTTGGAACAGGCCACGACTCAANGGAGAAGCGAGGAGNAAGTCAATGTTATTTGCANCGGCCGACTCTCCCATTACNGTGACATTTTCCGGNTCACCTGATAGCGCCTTGATGTTTGATTGAACCCAGNGCAGNGCCATGATCTGGTCCAGTAAACCAAAATTCGAATATTCCNGGTCAGGGTGGGAAAAATGGCCAAAAATACCAAGCCGATAGGCTATGGTAACTACGATAACGCCTTTCGCAGCCAGGCCCTCACTAAGGTAATTGGGCTCGTACGACCAGCCGCCTTTATTACTGCCACCATGAATAAAGACAATAACTGGAAATGGTTTATCTGCACTGGCGNCGGGCTGCCAGATATTAAGGTAAAGACAGTCCTCGCTGACCTTCGGTNGTACTACCGAATCAGGGTCACCNCCGAATCCACTGACAACGTTCTTATACCAGTTGCTGATGTGCGGACCTTGGAAGCAGGCAGGCGCGAACTTATCTGCCTTATANCTGATNTTCTGCTGTCCCTGCCAGGCTTGTGGAGGCAACCAGCGCAATGGGCCTGTGGGNGCCTGGGCAAAAGGCACNCCGAGAAAGCNGTTTACCTCAGCCGACTCTCCAGGGACTCCGATTACCTTGATGCCACCCATTGTAAACTGCGCNTTAGAAANGGCAGCTAGAGGATAAGCCGCAATCAACACNACCAACAACAANTCTGCAACCTGTTTCTTTACCATAATACCTCGTCAATCATCCTGGNNGGTATCCCGCTTAATCGCGTGACCTCTTCATGGTCGGGTAGAAAGGCTTTCGGTATGACCATCAATGGGTATAGCCTGCCCGGATATAGTTTTTGCACCGTCAGAGCACAGGAACAGTATCGTCTGGGCTATATCNTCAGCNTCAATAAACTTTCCCANGGAACTCTGGGTTAAATACGCTGACCTTATTTCTGCCTCGCTNACTCCTCTGCTGATGGCATCATTCTCTATCACCTTATCAATACGCGGGCCATCAACACTGCCTGGGCAGATAGCATTAACCCTGACCCCATGAGCGCCCAATTCCATTGCCAGTGTTTTGGTCAAACCAATCATGGCCCACTTGGCGGCGACATAGGGAGAACGAAGCGGGCAGCCATAGAGACCCGCNTTAGACGCCATATTTACGATCTGGCCTGACGAACGCTTCAACAGGGGAATCGCCAGCCTGCTGACATAAAACAGACTGTTCAGGTTAACATTAATAGTTTCATGCCATGCTTCTATNTCAATATCTTCCATAGCCGCAGTGGGNCCTGAGATACCCACATTGTTAATCAGTACATCCAGNTCACCATAGCGATCATTGAGGTCTTCAAACACCCTGCTGACATCACCAACCTGGGCAACGTCTGCCAGGGTTGCCGTGATATCAGGTTCCTCGCGTNCCATAGCGGCAATGNCGGCAGCCGAGCTATCACAGATATGCACTTGTGCACCTTCTGCGGAAAATCCTTTGGCAATCCACCGACCNATACCTGAGGCGCCTGCNGTGACAAGAACTGTTCTGGCGTGTCTACTCATAGNATAAATCTCCTTGAGAAAGTGAACCTTCGGNCAATATCGGCCTAAGCAATAACCCCGCTTANTCCGCACACCTCCTTTTGATAGGTAGTCCTGCCTGGGCAAACCTGGCAAGGATTCGCTTTTAACCCCTGCCGTAAGGCCGCCCTAATCGGTCAAAAGAGTGTAGTAACAAGAACTACAAAAAGCGAACAGCAATTGCTCTGGAAATCCNGTCAGCTTCCACCTGNATCGTTTAGAGTCTTCACCAACCCATTGCATCCTTGCAGAGCCTCCTGGTTGTCTAGCCTGCNGATTGAACTGCNCTCTTCTGCCTGTTAGCCTAACCCGGNGATGAGAATCAAAATCGCGGATACANCCATGCAAGNGGTGNCNGNCCCAGCAATTACTAGCCNTGCCTTACNCTACGACTAACCAAATGCTCTACAGGCAGTAAAGCGTTGGATGCTCNCAGCCCGACAACACTTACCANACGAACCCGCTGACAAAGCATTATTAGAGAACCTNCTATTGTGGATATGCCTACACTGCTAGCATTTATAACATTTGCCACCATAGCGGCCTACACACCCGGGCCTAATAATCTGATGCTGGCNGCATCCGGTGCTAATTTCGGTTTCCAGAAAAGTATTCCACATATAGCCGGTGTCACCATCGGNTTCTGTCTGCTGGTTACCGGCTCAGTCTTGGGACTNTCCAGGTTATTCAGTGCTCTTCCCTGGGTTTACACGGCATCTAAAGCTGTTGGTTGCTGCTTTTTAATCTTTCTGGCCTGGAAAATCCTGGTAGCAGAACAACTGGTCAGTNAAGGNAACGCNTCGCCTATCAGCTTTATCCAAGCNGCTTTTTTTCAATTAGTAAACCCCAAGGTTGTCATGGTCATCATTAGCTCTGTTAGTGCATTCACNCGAGGCCCCGATAAGCTTNTCTCTGACTTATTCATATTTGTGGCCGTATTTTTCATCGTTACGGCTANCTCGGCCTGCATCTGGACCGCTTTTGGCACCGGCCTTTCTACGCTGCTNAATCAACAGNGAAATCTGAGAATTTTCAATTTCAGCATGGCCNTGTTGCTACTGGCCAGCCTTATCCCGGTCTTGATGTGAATTAATGCGGCAGCAGCCCAGTCTCAAATACGCTACTCTTAGACCTGTTACTAANGNTGGCGTGTTCGATCATNGNCTCTGAACGCATATCCAGGGGATTAAAAANTCCAGTANAGGTTGAATAAGGCATGCTGCAATTTCCAGATGTTGATGTAAGTCCGCTTTTTACCCTACCCTGCAAAAAGCGCGAAATCGCAGATCGCCTGATTTTCGATGCGGCAACTGAGACTGGTTTCATGACCATTCACGGCCTACCGGAATTTTCGACAATCAATGAACAAGCTAAGGAAACCCTGATCCGCATTTTTTCCCTGCCTGCGAGTAAACAGCGAATACTATGGAAACAGAATTTTGCAGCCGAGAACCAACACCTTTATCGGGGTTGGTTTCCACTGCACTCCGGTGCCACCCTGAGCCGTGAAGGTTATGAGATGGGCCCTGATATTGTGCGGGAAACGCCCGATTGTAGTGACGACCTGCTTTACCAAAAATCAATTCTGCCAGACGAATCCGATATTCCCGGGTTCCATGCGACAGCCGCAAATTATTTTCTTACCATGGAAAGCATTGGTGAGGTTCTTCTGGATTCTATCTCAAGAGGTCTGGGCATCGATGAGTTCACCTTCAGGGATGCTTTCAGAGATGGTATTTCAACGTTGCGACTGCTCCGATATATTCCGAGGAACAACCTGCCTATCTCTGATAAACTCAAGCGCAGTCGAGGAGCTCATATCGACTCAGGCCTGCTGACAATTTTAGCGACCTGCAGAGGCGCTCCAGGCTTACAGGCCAGAGACAGCTCCGGTCACTGGCTGGACATTCCGGCCAGGGATGACACCCTGATTATCAATTTTGGCGGTCTCCTGTCGAGATGGACCGGTGGCAGGGTGAAAGCAACAGAACACGGTGTCAAGCCCATAGACCAGGAACGTTTTTCTATCCCTTTCTTCTTTGACCCCAGGCCCGACACACGAATCGAGCCACTGCCTTTGCCCGGAATGACAGCTTTCAAACCGTTTTTATTCGGTGATCACCTGTGGGCAACAACGACAAAATTTCCGGAAAATTTTGGTCTGCTGGCGCGCAGACCTCACAAAGCACCTTATGAAGACCCTTTCCAGTCAACCTCCGGACCAAAAAAATTTAATTGACAATGGCTAGGTCAATAGCAGTTTATAGCGCTGCTGAGCCGGGGGCGAGCAACCCAGACTCAAGATCCGGATCGATGTCCAATAATTACCTGGCTCCGGCCGTCCCAGTGATCATGGGCATTTTTCCAGCGATCAAAGGTAGCCAGGATACGATCCGTGATGGAGTGCAGTTCCGTGTAACATCCGATTGCACTGCGCGTATCAAAATAACTGGCCCAAACGCCATCAGCATACAATTCGCAGGACTTCTCGACGCCCTGATCCAGCAGACGCTGCTTTTCCACGGCATAATCATCAACCAGCATGGCGATATGGTGAAATCCAAACGATCCCGCTGGGTACATATCCCTGTAGATAGAATGTTTGTCATCATGCTGCTGAATGAGCTGTATCTGGCAGGCACCGGCATAACCGAAAGCATAGGAAACATCTGCCTGAACTGCTGTACCCCGATAGTCAAATTGCTCGGTATTGTGATGTGGAGCTACAAAAAATGGACCCGCCTGGCTGATCTGCGCCCAGTCATGGGCGGCAGATTCCAGATCCTCCACAAAATAAGCGTATTGAAATATGCGATTAAGCTGATTCTCCACTAAGCCTGACTCCTTGCCTTAGATCACTATCCCGCCCTTTTACCTTGGTTTATCGTTCATGACTGGCCTGTGAGAACCATTCCAAAACCATCGTATCTACGGCATATGCCGGCCACCATTGAGCATTATGGTCATCCCGGTCACGTATTCTCCGCCCTTGCCTGCCAACCAGACTAGCCAAGGTGCGCCATGCTGTTCCGGGTCACCCAGGAACCCCAACGGCATTTTATCCTTTAGGCCCTGGACAAATTCCTGGTTATTAGCTTCCCAATTTTCCCAGGCATCTGTTCGCAACGACGGATTAACCGTATTAACAGAAATAGCATATTTGCCCCACTCCCGCGCAGCGGTGCGGGTCAGTGCTCTAATCGCCTCTTTGGTAGCATTATAAGGCGTATTACCCGGGAATCCGTCCATCCCAGAGCCAGATGCAAAATTGACAATCCGGCCGCCATGTTCCTTCATATAAGGGAAAACTGCCTGCATACCCCATAGCGTTGCTGTAGCACCGGTTCGGAAAGTGTAGTCCCATTCCGCATCATCGGTATCTTCAATCGGTGTTGGTATGGTTGATGCCCTTGGTTTTTCGGCCGTGCCAAAGCCCTGGGCATTATTAATCAGTATATCGACCGTCCCGTAATGCTCTACTGTGGTGGCGACCATTGCTAGAATCTGGTCTTTCTGGCTGACATCGGTGGGTACGCCCAGGGCAGTATGGCCTTCATCCCGTATTTCCTGGGCGACGGCTTCTACTGTGGCCGGGGTGCGGCTGGCAACCACCACTTTAGCGCCTTCCCGTGCGAAGACCTTGGCAACGGCTTTGCCTATACCGCGCCCAGATCCAGTAACAATAGCAACTTTACCTTCTAATTCTGCCATCCTGGCCTCTTTAATATTGTGATTTCCATCATTATGCCGCAGCACATCTCGAAGGCAAATGACTGCTTACAAGCTTGGGCCGAAGGCTCGAATTCAGGATTAACCCTGATTTAGCGCTGGCAACCATCAGCCTAAGCATGAATAAATACCTGCCTGAGCAGGAGCAAACATTACCTAGAAGTCAGTCCCGGGTACGTAATAGCGACTGGCCCAGATCCCCATAGACGCTTCTCCTTCAACCGGCATTCGCCAGGTCACCATCGTGGCGTCTTCAATGGCTACCCGATACAGGCCTCTTGGCTGGTCAATGGTATTGTGAATATACTGCCTAGCGCCTTCTATTCCGACATAGCGCTGCGCAATACGGCTGTACAGCTCTCGCCAGTCATCATCCTCACCGACGTCATGAACCAGTTCAGCCGCTCCCTCCACAAGAACTTTCCGGTACGGCATAACCTGCTCATCTATGCTCAAAGCAACGCGAGGATCCCGTCTGAGACAATTGAACCATTCTGACTTTTCACGCGGTGTGAAATAGATAGCATTATTTTCGTGGATAAACCAGATGGGGGTAACCAGGGGACTACCATCGGCTCTGACCACGGCTATGCGCATCACAACCCCTGGCTCCTGTAAAAATTGATCTCTTTCTGTCGCTTTCAGTTTAGGCATAGACACTCCTGCTATCGGATTTCGCAGATTTTATTGCCAATTCAACCGCGGTAAACCCTAGTCGTTTGAATACAGTGTCACCACACAGGCTCCACCTAGGCCGAGGTTATGCTGAAGCCCATGGCGGGCGCCTTCCACCTGACGCGGACCGGCATCACCGCGAAGCTGCCAGACCAATTCCGTACACTGGGCCAGGCCGGTTGCTCCAAGCGGGTGGCCTTTTGACAGCAATCCGCCGGATGGGTTGGTAACGACCTTGCCACCATAAGTGTTATCACCGTCCCAGATGAACTTCTCTGCAGTGCCCTGGTCAGTCAGGCCTAACGCTTCGTAGGTCAGCAATTCGTTAGCGGTAAAGCAATCATGGAGCTCAACGACCTGTATATCCTCGGGTCCGATACCGGCTTCTTCGTACACCTGGTCAGCCGCGGCCTTAGCCATATCCACACCCACCAGTTTACGCAAAGAATGCTCTTCCAAAGTACTCGCAAAATCTGTGGTCATCGCCTGGCCTTTGATACTGATGGCGTTATTCAGGCCATGCTTTTTGGCAAATTCCTCGCTGCAGATAACGGCAGCGGCAGCGCCGCAGGTTGGCGGACAACATTGAAAACGGGTTAATGGCCCATAAATATGGGGTGATTCCATTATTTGCTCTACAGACAACAACTCACGAAATACGGCATAAGGGTTATTTGCCGCGTGAGTCCTGGCCTTCGCAGAAATTTTTGCAAAAGTTTCCGTACGCGTTCCGTATTCATCGGCATATTCCTGACCTGCACCGCCAAAATACTGCGCTGCATCGGGGGCCTGTCTATCAACGCCTTGCAGACTCTTTCTTTCCCTGAAGAATCGCTTTAACGGGCTGGGACGGTCTGAGAAGATTGCCCCCAGGGCGCCCGGGTTCATCTGTTCGAAACCCAATGCTAGCGCGCAATCAACAATGCCCCGCCTGCACCGCCTGCCGAGCTAGGAAAAGGGCCGAACTCCCGGTGGCACAGTTGTTGTTTACATTCACCATAGGTATACCGGTCATACCCAAACCATAGAGTGCAGCCTGGCCTGAGGTAGAATCCCCATAAACATAGCCTACATACGCTTGCCCGATATCACTATAATCAATACCAGCATCCTCAATCGCGAGCCTTGCAGCTGTTTCACCCATCACTGGATAGTCGTCACTCGCCCCGGGCTTGGTAAATGGAATCATGCCCACACCCGCTACTTTAACTTTATTACTCATGCTCTGACTCCCTCATTGTTTAAAGCTGATAA
>NZUN01000129.1 GCA_002697205.1 Gammaproteobacteria bacterium | reverse complement strand
ATGGTCATTCGCCCACCGAATCGCTTGTAGCTATATTACAGGGTAGTGACAGGGACACCGGCCTTGATTTATTACTTCTGGAAGAAATTGCTGCCTATTTCAGACAGGTCAGGAAGAAGTACTCGCAGTTCGAAGGATCACTTAAAGGAATAGATTCTCGAATTTTGGTGGCTCAGGTACCTGGCGGCATGCTGACTAACCTGGAGAATCAGCTCCGGGAACAGGATGCAACCGACAAGCTGGATAAAGTGCTTGAGGAGATTCCCCGAGTGCGTGAAGAGCTGGGCTTTATCCCACTGGTAACGCCGACTTCGCAGATTGTCGGTACACAGGCGGTCTTGAATGTGTTGACCGGGGAACGCTACAGCAATATAACCAGAGAAACCCAGGCTGTGCTTAAAGGCGAGTATGGTGCTACACCAGCACCAGTTGATGAAGCATTACAGGCAAGGGCTCTTGACGGCGCTGAAGTGGTGACGTGTCGGCCTGCTGACCTGCTGGAGCCAGAATTTGAAACTTTAAGTAGTGAACTCTCTGGTCTGGCCAGGGAAAAGACGCTGGTTTTCGGGAAACATTTTGAAGATGATGTGCTTACCTACGCGCTGTTTCCACAGGTTGGTCTTAAGTTTTTTGAAAATCGCCAGAATCCTGATGCGTTCGAACCGATTCCTGCTGAACAGTCTGATGCTGTCGTAATAGCACAGGGGGCTGAAACCTACTCGGTTGAAGTTGACGGACAGCACTTTGTGGTTTCGGTGAGCGCCGGTGGTGATGTCAGCAGTATCCAGCCATTTGCTCAGGCAGCAGCACTTAGTGCGCCTTCCGGCGCCGAAACTGGCATTACAGCGCCCTTGTCCGGTAATGTATTTAAGGTGCTGGTCGGTACGGGCGATGCAGTCTCAGAAGGTGATGTTGTTGTTGTGCTGGAAGCGATGAAAATGGAAACCGAGATTCGGGCGACCCGGGGTGGCAAGGTGACGCAGGTTCCGGTGCGCGAAGGTGATNCTGTTAAGCTNGGAGAANCTCTGGTTATGGTAGGGCAGTAGACAGGCCATGGATCAGTTATTCCTATTGTGGCAGGGCACTGGCATNTACCAGATGGAATTGAACCAGCTGGTTATGATTGGTGTTGGTTTATTGCTGCTGTACCTGGCGATTTCGCGGGGCTTCGAACCCTTGTTACTGGTGCCTATTGGNTTTGGCGGTGTCCTGGCGAATATCCCNGGTGTTGATATCGCCGTTGGTAGTGGTATTTTGCACCAGCTCTATGCCATGGGCATTGAGACGGGGCTATTTCCTTTATTAATATTTATGGGGGTAGGCGCNCTCACTGATTTTGGGCCATTGCTGGCTAATCCAAAAACGTTATTTCTGGGCGCAGCGGCTCAATTTGGNATTTTTGCGACCCTGNTGGGCGCATTGTATTTCACGCAGCTGGGACTGTTTGATTTCACCCTTTCGGAGGCTGCGGCNATTGGTATTATCGGTGGTGCNGATGGCCCTACGGCGATCTATGTAGCNGGTAAGTTAGCGCCGCAATTATTGGGNGCCATCGCTGTTGCTGCCTATTCGTATATGGCCTTGGTGCCGCTCATTCANCCGCCGATCATGCGATTGCTGACCACGCCNCAGGAGCGGTGCATTGAGATGACTCAGTTGCGTGACGTATCGCAGATCGAAAAAATTATTTTCCCCCTCATCTTACTGATGCTGGTTGCCCTGATGGTGCCCAGTGCNGCGCCGCTGCTGGGCATGTTCTGTTTTGGTAATCTCATGCGTGAATGTGGTGTAGTCGATCGTTTAAGCGATACCACCCAGAATGCGCTGATNAATATCACAACCATATTCCTGGGTCTGGCGGTNGGTTCTAANTTGAGAGCTGATCAGTTTCTGGTGCTGGATACNCTNGGTATCCTGCTGCTCGGNATGGTTGCNTTTTGTATTGGCACCGCGGCTGGCGTGCTCATGGCGAAATTGATGAACCTGATGTCTCCCCGAAAAATCAATCCTTTGATCGGTGCAGCCGGCGTCTCGGCGGTGCCCATGGCCGCNAGAGTTGCCAGTCGTGTCGGTCTGGAAGCGAATCCGAATAATTTTTTGCTGATGCATGCTATGGGACCTAATGTNGCTGGNGTGATTGGTTCGGCCGTTGCTGCCGGAGTCCTGATTCAGTTTGTCGGCTAGGTATCCGCAAAGGGATTAATATCAGATTTAGTATGGGCCGCCTGGATGTTACCTATCCGCTGCAATACCTTGACATAGGTTCGGTCAGTTTGTAGTTTGAGCATCTGTTTCGNGGCGCTGGCAAGNTCCAGGTTGANGCAGATGCTATTCGTTTCAGAAGCTATTCATTTTAAGAGGAANAATCATGCAAGAATATTTACAGTTTTATATTAATGGCGAGTGGGTTGATCCAGTCNGNCCGGCAACGCTTGACGTCATTAACCCGGCGACCGAGGCCGCTTTTGCCAGGATNAGTATGGGTGGGGCCGCTGATGTTGATAAAGCTGTGGCTGCNGCGGTGGCAGCGTTCGATAGTTTTTCTAAAACAGCTGTGGCTGAGCGAGNNGAATTGTTANGCGCNATCNTGGCAGAGTATGCCAAGCGCTACGATGAAATTGCGNCNGCNATTTCCACCGAAATGGGCGCGCCNATCTGGTTNTCAAAAGCGGCTCANGCNGCCATGGGNCAGGCTCATTTTGCAACCACGCTGGGAATATTAAAGGACTTCCCCTGGNAGGAAAAGAAAGGTAAGTACCTGCTCAGGCGTGANCCGGTTGGTGTCTGNGGNNTGATCACGCCGTGGAANTGGCCGATCAATCAGATCGCCTGTAAGGTCGCACCNGCCCTGGCNGCGGGTTGTACCATGGTGCTTAAGCCCAGCGAAGTGGCGCCTGTGAATGGCATCATTCTGGCTGAGGTACTGCATGCAGCAGGCGTCCCGGCTGGCGTTTTTAACCTCGTCAATGGAGATGGCCCNAGTGTGGGTGCTGNCATGTCATCCCATGATGATATTCACATGATGTCCTTTACAGGTTCTACCCGTGCTGGAATCGAAGTTGCCANGGCATCGGCTGCTTCGGTGAAGCGAGTCGCTCAGGAGCTGGGCGGTAAATCGGCCAATATCGTATTAGAGGATGCAGATCTTGAACAGGCAGTAAGCAGCGGTGTGAATGCGATATTTCAAAATTCCGGGCAGAGTTGTAATGCACCAACCCGGATGCTGGTACCAGCAGGCGCCCATAGCCAGGCNCTGGAGATTGCAAANCGNACNGCGGAAGGCGCCANNCCNGGTGATCCCTTTGCCGATGGNACCACCATGGGACCGGTGGTCAGTGAAGTNCAGTTTGANAAAATACAGGGCTTGATNCAGAAAGGNATNGATGAAGGCGCTGAGCTGGTNTGTGGTGGCACNGGNNGACCCGATGGCCTAAANGCCGGCTATTTTGTTAAACCNACCGTGTTCGGTAATGTCAGTAACGATATGACGATTGCTCGAGAAGAGATCTTCGGNCCGGTACTGTCNATTCTGCCCTATACAGATGAAGCCCAGGCCNTTGACATCGCCAATGACACGCCGTACGGATTGTCCGGNTACGTGCAGTCCGGCAGTGTCGATCANGCCCTTGAAGTNGCCGCNCAGATTCGTACCGGNAATGTTCATATCAATGGCAGCGGTCCGGATTTAAATGCGCCGTTTGGNGGCTATAANCAGTCCGGAAATGGCCGNGAATGGGGCGANCTGGGCTTTGAGGAATTCCTCGAAACCAAAGCGGTATTCGTGCCNAAGGCCTNAACCTGGNTGTCGAAGAAAGGNTGGAACAATAGCGCCCTGTCAGGCGCTATTGTTTNTCGNCTGGCTNGCTGATTGGNTGAAAGGCTANNGNTGCAGGCGTTGGATNCCAGNTTTNAGANNTGATTCAGGGNCAGTTGCAGCAGTTGATTGACATTCGTACCTACAGGCTTTGAATAAGGCTTGATAAAAAAAACGGGGGCGCCATGGAAAGCTATCGTAATTCGGATTCTCGACCGCCCATAATGCAACCTTCNCCGGTATTGCCTCGGTGGCGCATCCCTCGAGCGGATTGGGACCGCCCGCCCTGGAATCGNTGGNCTTTTCAGAACGTCCGGCAAATCCTACCTACCACCAATGTTGCCCGCGGCGCCGGGCCCCTACGGCCTCTGCAGAGTGACTTGCAGGACTTGTCTGGTGTGTCCTTCANTGGTGTGGATGGTAACCCGATGACAGTTTCCGACATGCTCGATCAGACCTATACAGATGGGTTCCTGATCTATATGGATGGCAGGATCATTCATGAGAGTTATTACAATGGCATGNACCGTCACACCCAGCATCTGGCTCAATCCATGTCTAAATCCATCGTTGCNACGGTAACGGGGATTATGATTGGCCAGGGATTGCTTGATCCGGCAGAACTGCTTTCGGTTTATTTGCCGGAACTGGAAAGCACCGGCTGGGCGGGCGCGAGCCTGCAACAGGCTCTGGATATGACAACGGGCGTTCAGTTCATAGAGGAATACACGGATATCGATTCTGATATTGGCAGGACGGACGTGGCCTCAGGCTGGAAACCCATCCCAGACAATGCACCCACGGGATCGTACTGGCCGTCCTGTATCTGGGATCAGATTCTTTCCCTGAAGCAGACCGACGCGGCCCATGGNGCNCGTTTCTACTATCGCTCAATAGAGACAGATGTCATTGCCCATGTCATGNAACGGGTGTCCNGNTTGAAGCTGGCNGAGCTGNTCAGNCGTGAACTCTGGATGAAAATGGGCGCAGAAGATGATGCCTATTTTACCGTTGACAGTGCAGGTTACGCCCTGGCTGACGGCGGCTTTAATGCAACCCTGCGTGACTTCGCACGCTTTGGCATATTGAACTTAGACAATGGCCGGCGCGGTACCGAGCAGGTCATCCCGCTGGCATGGATAAATGACGTCAGAAGCGGTGATCATGGGTTGTTTAATGACGCATCAAGAACAACACTGCCTCTCGGGCGATATCGCAATCAGTTCTGGATAGAAGACGCATCCGCAGCCAATGTGATGTGCCGGGGGGTATTTGGTCAACTCATTTATATTGCACCGGATGACAATATGGTCGCGGTTAAACTATCCAGCTGGCCCGAATTCCTCAACCAAACACACAGTCTGAATACGCAGGCAGCACTGCGTGAAATCGCCCGGGTTTTTAAGGGATGATGCTTTGCTTGCCAATGCCAGGCTGGACTTAACACCAGGCGGGTAAGTTTACCAGGTATCGATAAAGGGTCGTTTTTTGCCTTCGCGCTGTAGTGGGGCTGGGCTGGCCTTAAGCCCTGATAGGATCCAGTGCCGGGTGTCCATGGGGTCGATGACTTCGTCGATTTCAAATGCAGTGGCAAAATTAACCGCCTTGCCTCGGTCATACATCTGAGCAACTCTTTTTTCGTATTCTTCGCGCCGAGCTTCCGGGTCCTCTATGGCCTCGAGTTCTTTGCGATAACCGAGCTTGACCGCACCTTCCAGGCCCATTCCACCGAACTCTCCGGTTGGCCAGGTCACAGTGAAAGTGGATGCCTTGAAACCACCTCCGGTCATAGCCTGGGCGCCCAAGCCGTAGCCTTTTCTTAGTACGACGGCGAAAAGAGGCACGGTGAGGCTGGTGCTGGTGACAAAAACGCGGCTGGCATGGCGTACCAGGGCAGTCTTTTCTATTTCCGGGCCGACCATGATCCCGGGGCAGTCCACCAGGGAAAGAATAGGAATATCAAAGGCATCACATAACTGCATGAAGCGCGCTGCCTTATCGGCACCATCACTGTCAATGGCGCCGGACAGGTGTACAGGATCATTGGCTATCAGTCCCATGGGCCGACCTTCGATTCTGATAAAGGCAGTCACCATACCGATACCGAATTCAGGGCGGAGCTCGAGTACCGAATCAGTGTCAGCAATCAGGCGAATGATATTCTTGATGTCATAGACCCTGAGGCGGTTTTCCGGTACGGAAAACCTTAATCTGCGCTGGTCTTCACACTGCCAGTCTTTCAGCGATCCTTGAAAGTAGGAAAGTAACTGCTTGGCTTTGGCGACAGCTTCCTGCTCGTCTTTTACAGCGATATCGACTACGCCATTTGGGACCTGCACGTCCATCGGACCAACCTCATCAGGGCTGAAAATACCCAGGCCACCGCCTTCAATCATGGCGGGACCACCGATGCCAATATTGGAATCCGCTGTCGCAATAACGATATCACTGCAACCCAGCAGTACCGCATTGCCAGCAAAGCACCTTCCTGTGGTGATGCCGATCCTGGGAACGAGCCCGCTTAATTTGGCGTATAACTGGAAGGCGAGGCAGTCCAGGCCTGCTATGCCGGCTCCGTCGGTGTCCCCAGGTCTGCCACCGCCGCCTTCAGCGATCAGGATGATGGGGATCCTGAGCTGTTCGGCCAGCTCAAACATGCGATCTTTTTTGCGATGGTTCTGCAGGCCCTGGGTTCCCGCCAGTACCATATAGTCGTAGGACATCACCACGCATTGGGTCTGATCCTCGGTTACCAGTGCGCCATTAACGCTGCCAATACCACACACCATGCCGTCACCGGGTGTATTCTGCATCAGGTCATCGACGCTGCGACGTCTGCGTTGGGCAGCAATGGCGAGCGAACCATATTCGATGAAGGTTTCAGGGTCACAGATATCCTGTATATTTTCACGGACGGTGCGATGGTGTGTTTTGCGGCGTTTTGTGACCGCAGTCTCTCTGTTTTCATCCAGGCCATAGCTGTGGCGAGTGTTTGCTTCCTGTAGGTCCGGGCGAATAAAATCAAGATCGATATTGTCGTCAGTGTTAGTCGCCCGGGCAGACACTTCTCCTGGTTTGATGGATATAATCAGATGGTCTTCAAATACGGCTTCCTGGGGATTTGCGTGTACTGATAAAACGGTTCCACTGGCCGTTGCGGTGATAACATGTTCCATTTTCATGGCATCCATAACGACCAGCTCCTGGCCTATGTGGACCTCATCGCCAGGGCTTACCTGGATTTCGATGATGGTCCCCTGGAGTGGTGCTGTGATGGCAAGGCTATGCTCTGAACCAGATTTTGCTAGGCTGGGCTGTTCTTTTTTTGCCGACTTTTTGCCGTGGGCGAGAACCGCCAGTGGGTCCACTTGATCGATCTTGACGCCGGCTGTTTTTTTGACAGGTTCGGCTGACATATCGGCGGCGCGAGGTATTTCACTGGCGATGGCTTTAAGATTATTGTCTATGTAGCGAGTGTAGATATCACCCTGCACGAATATATCGCTGTTCAGGATGTATTGCAGAAAAGGCTGGTTGGTTTCAAAGCCATCAATATGGAAGGCTTTCAGGGCCCGGCTGGCTTTGTCTACAGCCAGTCCGTAATCGCTACTTCTGCTATGAACAATGAGTTTAGCCAGCAAAGAGTCGTAGCGGGTTGAAGTCTGGTAGCCGGCGTAGCCAAATCCATCAACCCGTATACCGGGACCTGAAGGCGGGGCGTAGATTTGTAATTGCCCACCTGAAGGTTTGAAAAAAGCCTTGGTAGCCAGTGTTTCCATGTTGATTCTGCATTGGATAGCGTAGCCCTGCACATCTGGAGCCTGGCTGAGACCCAGGGCATTGAGGGTGTTGCCTTGTGCAATGGCGATTTGCAGCTGTACAAGATCAAGTCCGGTAATGGCCTCGGTAACGGTGTGTTCGACCTGCAGGCGAGCATTGGCTTCAATAAAGTAATATTGACTGGGGTCGTCGCAGCTGACCAGGAATTCGAAAGTGCCAAGACCTCGATAATTTGCTTCACCGGCCATTTTCAGGGCGGCTTGTATCATGTCCTGTCGAGTACCTTCAGCCAGCCCCGGGCTGGGCGCGATTTCGATAATTTTTTGATTCTGGCGCTGTACTGAGCACTCTCTCTCCCAAAAATGGTTTACCTGGCCCTGGCCATCACCGATAACCTGGATTTCAATATGCTTGACCCGGGGAATGAGTGCCTCCACATAAACCGCGTCGTTACCAAATGCCATTTTTGCCTCTGACTGGCAGCGTTGATAATTCTTCTCTAACTTTTTCGGGTCATCGACACTGCGCATACCTCGGCCACCACCACCATGTACAGCTTTGATCAGCAGATCGAATTTTCCGTCCAGGGATGCCATAAAGGCGCTGGCATCTTCCAGCGTCGTCTCGCCATTGGTGCCGGGTACCAGGGGTACTTTACAGTGGGCAGCCAGTGTCCGAGCTCCGGTTTTGTTTCCGAACTGTGCCAGCTGCTCAATAGTAGGGCCGATGAGAACGATATTGGCCGCCTGGCAGGCCTCGGCGAACGCGACACTTTCACTTAGGAAGCCATAGCCGGGGTGGATGGCATCGGCGTGGGTTTGAACAGCTGCTGCAACCACGGCGTCAATATCAAGATAAGCCTGCGCACCGGTGCCACTGAGCTGAAAAGATTCATCGGCTTGTAGGACGTGCAGTGAAAGGGCGTCGTCTTCTGGATGGATTGCGATACAATCGATACCCATATCCCTGGCCGTGCTGGCGATGCGGAGAGCAATTTCTCCTCGATTGGCAATGAGTAGTCGTTTCATGAATTGTCTGATGTGTACTGGTGAATGACAAAACTACCCTATGTTTACGGTGCTGTCAGCTTAAGTTTTCGGTCGTTTGTATTCTGAGGCAAATTGTTTCTGGAAGGTTTGCTCTGAGTGAATCATCTCATGGTAGACTCGATTAAAGGTAAGCGTGAGTCGGTTCAACTTATAAGGAGAATATTTTGACTAGTATTGATACGGGTACAGAAGATTTATTAGCAGATGTTACAGCGGGCATTGGTGTCATTACCTTAAATCGACCGGAAGCCCGAAACGCGATGTCGGGTGGCATGAATGCAGCACTGTCGAAAACGTTAGCAGCCTGGGAATTCGATCCGGACGTTAAATGCATCGTGATTACCGGCGCCGGAAAGGGTTTTTGTGCCGGAGGTGATGTGAAGGGGATGGCATCTTCAGGCGATGGCACGGTAGGCCAGAACACGATTGATGGGGCTATTCACGCGCAGCGAGTCAATCAACGCTCTACGGCAGGCAAGCTCTTTAAGATGCCCAAGCCAACCATTGCTGCACTGCCTGGTGCGGCAGCAGGCGCAGGGCTATCCTACGCACTGGCCTGTGATATGCGCATCATGGCGAGCACTGCGATTATGACGACGGCATTCGCTAAAGTTGGATTTTCAGGAGACTACGGCGGTACTTACTTTTTGACCCAGCTGGTGGGTACGGCGAAAGCCAGGGAGCTTTATTACCTGTCAGACAGAATTGACGCTAACGAAGCGCTTCGGCTGGGATTGACTAATTGGGTTGTTGAGCCTGATCAGCTGATGGACAAGGCAATGGAAATTGCTGGTCGCATTTCTGCTGGGCCAACGGTAGCGTATCGTTATATGAAGGAAAATCTCAACCGGGCATTAGCCGGCGAGGTTGATGATTGCATGGATCTTGAAGCAACTCATCATGTTCATTGCGGGCAGACAACGGATCACAAAGAGGCGGCCAAGGCATTTGTAGAAAAACGCCAGCCGACCTTTGTCGGTCGGTAACCTTTAATTGGCTGTTACATAAAAGTTTATTGGCCGTTAAAAAAAGTGCCAGTCTATGCTGATTAGAGATGCCGATTGCAGCATCATAAGAATGCTAGTGGCACTAGACTGGCAGGCGTTAGATCAATTGATAGAGACACTTAAGGCGGATAAAGTTGTTATACGTTAAAGCGACAGGCCTTAGGCATGGATCTATCAGGTATCTCCCTTGATCTGTGAGGTCAGGAAGTGCTTGTGCTGGTTGAATTGTTTGTATCAGCGTCAGTCAAAGCTGGAAGATCGTTTAACACGTAGAATCTTGTTATGATCGCGCGGTAAACAAACTAACCGGAATTCGCTGCATGTCGATTGCTTACCTCAACGGTCACTGGTCCAAGCCAGAAGACGCAAAAATTTCTGTTTTTGATCGTGGCTTTATGTTCGGCGATGGCGTCTATGAGGTGATGCCGGTCTATCACGGGCACATATTCACGCTTGATCAGCATATCGCCAGGCTAAAGCGATCTATGGCAGAAGTTCGGATTCAATCTCCGCTGGATGCTTCAGCATGGAAGGTGCTGCTGGAAGAAGCAGTCTCCCGTAGTGGTGAGCAGAATGCCCTGATCTATCTTCAGGTGACCCGAGGAATAGCATCCGAGCGATCGCATGTCTATCCGGAGGTTCCCCCTACTATTCTGGTAACGGTCACGTCAAGCGAGTTTGATGAACAAGCCATCAAGCCTATCAGTGTGATATGTAAAACAGATTTCCGTTGGTCCAGAGGTGATATCAAGGTGGTAAGCCTGATAGCCAATGGCATGTTGAAAAATCAGGCCATGGATGAAGGTTTTGATGATGCTATATTGATTCGCGATGGCATGGTTACTGAAGGGACTTCTTCTAATGTTTTTGCGGTCAAGGATCGGGTGCTTTGGACCCCACCAAAGAGCGAATACCTGCTGCATGGCATCACTCGTGATCAGACCATCGAGTTGGCAAGAGACCATGGGCTGGAAGTCAGAGAAGAAAACATTCAGGAAAATTTCCTCAAGCAGGCAGATGAAATCTGGTTGACAGCCTCTGGCCTGGAAATTTTACCGGTTGGAAAAGTAAACGGACAGACAGTGGGAAATGGTAGTATTGGTGAAACCTGGTGCCTGATAAAAAAGGCGTTTCAGGAAGAGATACTTAAGGCAATTAAAAAAATCGATTAATATAAGAGAAAAATTCATTGGATTCGTGTGCAGTCCGAGAATATATTAAGTTAACTACAACCTCAGGAGAAACAAGATGGCGTTGAAAGACTCCAAAACAGAACAGAATTTAAAAGATGCTTTCGCAGGTGAGTCTCAGGCAAATCGCCGATATCTGTATTTTGCGGCTAAAGCTGACGTAGAGGGATACAACGATGTCGCAGCCGTATTTCGCTCAACGGCGGAAGGAGAGACTGGCCATGCCCATGGGCATCTGGAATACCTGGAAGAAACCGGAGATCCAGCCACCGGCTTACCGATTGGCGGGACATCAGATAATCTTAAAGCATCTGTTGCGGGTGAGACTCACGAGTACACCGATATGTATCCAGGGATGGAGGCAGCGGCTCGGGATGAGGGTTTCGATGAGATAGCGGACTGGTTTGAGACGCTTGCTAAAGCGGAAAGAAGCCATGCTAACCGTTTCCAGAAAGCACTGGACACACTCGATAGTTAATCGCTGAAGATAGATTAAGTGCGATCCTCTGATCGCACTTCATTGAGGTACCGATGCTGTCAAGATCTGATTTATGGTCTTTGGAAGACTATTCAGAAATGCGCTCGACTTTTCGAAAGGAAGTTCTGGCGCATAAGCAGCATCGCCGTGTCCAAATCGGTGATGCCATGCAGTTAATATTTGAGGATCGGCTGACCATTAAATACCAGATCCAGGAAATGCTGCGGATTGAGAAGGTCTTTGAAGCCGAGGGGGTTCAGCAGGAACTTGATGCTTATAATCCGCTCATTCCTGATGGAGATAACTGGAAGTGCACCTTGCTGATTCAATACGAAGATGTGCAAGAGCGTCAGCGTCGGCTCAAGCAACTGCTCGGTGTGGAAGATAAGATCTGGTTGCAGGTGGGAGAGGGCACGCCGGTCTGGCCAATTGCAGATGAAGACATGGACAGGGCTAATGAGGATAAAACCGCAGCGGTACATTTTCTTCGCTACCAGTTAACCCCTGAAAATATTGCCGATCTAAAAGGTGGTGGGACGGTTACCTTCGGCGTTGAGCATGATGCTTATGCCAGTAATCCAGTCCAGGTTGCTGAGGAGGTCAGGCTGACCCTGATGAGCGATATTGGTTAGAGATTTGTCTATTAACCGCAATTGTACATGCAGGTCCTGTTGGCAGTTCGACCTGCATGCCCAGGTTTTTTTGAACGATTTTTTTATTTGTTGCAACTGCCTTATAAGTGCTTATACGCTAAACTGATTTACTGGAGGTTTGCTATGTCCCGACTCATCTATGTGATGCTGTTGATTGTTCTTGGTCTGACGTCTGGTTGTGGCCTGAATAGCCTGCCGACCTTCGATGAGCAGGTTAAGTCGTCCTGGTCCCAGGTGGAAAACCAGTATCAGCGTCGTGCTGACCTGATTCCTAATCTGGTGGCTACGGTAAAGGGATATGCAGCCCAGGAAAAGGACACCCTGCTTGCGGTCACCCAGGCGCGAGCAAAAGTGGGCAGTATGCAGGTCGACCCGGAGCTCATCAATAACCCGGCTAAACTGCAACAGTTTGAGCAGGCCCAGAGCCAGCTTTCCGGGGCATTGAGCAGGCTGATGGTAGTGGTTGAAAAGTATCCGGACCTGAAATCAAATCAGAATTTTTTAGCGCTGCAGTCGCAGTTGGAAGGCACTGAAAATCGGATATCAGTGGCTCGTCGCGATTATATTGGCGCTATCGAGCGCTATAATACGGAAATGCGGACTTATCCGGGCAAACTATGGCATTCCTGGTTATACAGCGAGCTCAAACCCAGAGATGCCTACTATGCTGCCACCACTGAGAATGCTGAACAGGCTCCGCAGGTGAACTTTTAGTGATTCTGCGTAGCTTGTTGCTATCGCTATTGATCTTTCCGGTCAGTGCTGAAGTCCAGTTTCCAAGGCTGGGTAGTCGGGTGGTCGATGATGCTGGGATGCTCAGCTCGAACAGGCGAGTCCAGCTTAATCGGTTATCAGAAGCCCATGAGAGTGCCACCGGTAATCAGGTTATTGTTGTGACCCTGCCTGATCTGCAGGGTATGGCGATTGAGGAATACGGTTACCAGTTGGGTCGACATTGGGGGATTGGTCAGAAAGGCAAAAATAATGGCGTTCTGCTGATCATTGCCAAAGCCGAGCGCCAGATTCGAATTGAGGTAGGTTACGGCCTGGAAGGGTTGATGACCGATGCCGTTGCCAGCAATATCATTTATCAGGTGGTCAGGCCCGCATTCAAGAAAGGTCAGTTCGGTCAGGGAATTGAAGCCGGTGCGCGATCAATTATTCAAGCCCTGGGGGGTGAATATGTGGTTAAAAAGCAATACCGGGAAAGCCGTAATAAAAGACCGATGGGTATGGGCTTTGTTTTAATCCTGGGAGTGCTGTACTACCTGTTGCCGATGTTAGGGGGTGTTCTGGGCCTGGGCAGGCCGCACCGCCATCGTCGCGGGCGTTATGGTGCAACTGCTGGCTATATTGGCGGCGGCAGTTTCGGCGGTGGTGGATTCGGTGGTGGCGGTGGTGGATTCAGTGGTGGCGGTGGCGGCTTTGGTGGCGGCGGCGCGAGTGGAGGTTGGTAGACAATGACGCTTTTAACCGAAAACGAATTACACAGGGTATCCGAAGCGATTCGCGTAGTTGAGCAGAAAACAGATGCTGAACTTGTGACAGTGCTGGCGACAAGAGCGGATAACTACAGTTATATACCGACCATGTGGGCGGCAATGCTGGCGCTATTATCTCCCAGTCTGGTCTCTATTCTGCCCTTCTGGGTCGAAATGAATGAAATTATGCTGCTTCAGTTAGGCGTATTTATAGTGTTGGCGGTTTTGCTGAGATGGCAGCCCATACTGGTACGTATTATTCCCGGGCAGGTAAAAACCTGGCGGGCCAGTAATCTGGCGCGCCGCCAGTTTCTCGAAAACAATCTGCATCACACCCAGTCTGAAGTAGGTGTACTTATTTTTGTATCAGAAATTGAGCATTATGTTGAGATAATTGCCGAT
>NZUN01000128.1:15448-22209 GCA_002697205.1 Gammaproteobacteria bacterium | reverse complement strand
CTTGGCAAGCCTTCGATGGGCTTCAACTGGGTCAGTACAAGTTAACATTAACCTGGTATCGAGCGCGCGATAGCCAACTGAAAGACCTTTTTTGAGCGAGCTTATGCAGACGGTTTTTCTTGATATGGCAGGTCCACGCATTTAAGTTGCTTTACTGGGGTCATTAATACCGAGGCAACAACAGGAATATCAAGAGAACAGCAGGTTTGGCATACCGCTGCCTGGCAGAAAGGCACGCAGATTCAGGAGGGTACGCGGAGTGGAAAATGTACTGAGAATTTCAGAGAAGCGATTTAAACGCTCACCTTTTTTTAATTGCTATCACCACTCACAGGTTATTTATGGTGTTTACAATCGTAGGCTGTATCCGTTAACAACTGGCATTGATCCTTTTGAGCATTATCGCCATCTGCGCAGCAAAGCTTGTCTCTATGATGTTCCCGAGACGCCACTTCGTATTTCTGGAGAGGATAGCAAAGCATTCTTGAACAAGGTCTTTACTCGTGATATTGAAAAAATTCGGCTAGGTAGGGCGGGCTACGCGTTTGCCTGTAACCAGGCCGGAGGCATTATCATGGATGGCGTGTTAATGCATGTTGGTGATGATGATTTTGTTTACGTTCAGGCAGATGGAGAATTCCTCTCCTGGTTGGTGGCACAGAGTCAGGGTTATAACGTCAAAATTGAAGATATTGATTCGTGGGTATTGCAGATTCAGGGACCGAATTCTTTAAGAATCCTGGAAAAAATATGCGGTATTGTAAAAAGTGAGTTTCCGTATTATTCGGTGATGCAGACCTGGGTGAACGGTCAGCAGGTTTTGATATCGCGCTCTGGATGGACTGGGGAACTTGGTTTTGAAATATATTCGCTGGGCGCNGATTTCGATGGTGAAGGNTTGTGGGCTTATTTACTTGAATCAGGAAAGGAGTTCGGGTTGCTGGCATCAGATATAGGCTCCATGCATATCAGGCGGCTGGAAGCCGGAATATTCGACTATGGAACTGATATCGATGAGGGTTTGACNCCATTTGATATTGGGTTNGGTCGTTTGGTGGACTTCGCCAAGCCAGAATTTGTAGGTAAATCTGCGCTCATGGATTCACCCAGAGATCAACTTCGTCTTACCGGAATAACCACNGACGGTGGCATACCCCAACGCGGAGATAAAGTATTCTTAGACGAAAAAGTTGTTGGCTGTATTACTGCCGGGGCTTATTCGCCACAATTAAAGACAGGTATTGGCTTTGTNAGATTGAGCCAGCCGTTGACCTCGTCTACAGCAGTGGGTGCCCTCCAGATTGGAGGGCAGATAAAAGNTCACCTGACNGCTTTACCTTTTTTTGATCAGGATAAGAGAATTCCTCGTGGTCTNGCTTCTGATGTAATGTACTGACATTGGCTGGCAGTTATGTCCTGCATGTAGTGATCCAGGATTTACAAGGCCGCGAACTCTGAAACTGATTCAGCGAGGATTACATTTGAATCATCACCCCGGTGATCGGAGAAATTTGGCANGGCGAGTTNCCCTGTTAATTAAAGAAGTTAATGGCATGCAAGCACNTGCGGATCCTTGGGCGGAGGTTAAAATGGCTGACAATATGCGGAGGGTACCAATTTTTCATCAATAGCTTTNGTCAGGGGCTTAAGAAGCAATTAAGGATTCGGTTNGATCAGAAGACACNACTATGGCAACCAGTATATTTGAACTTTTTAAGATTNGCATTGGCCCGTCTAGTTCCCATACCATTGNTCCTATGAAAGCGGCTGCAACCTTTGCTGGCCTGCTTGGNTCTGAACACTCAAGCGTTAGTCTNNNGCGAATTGTGACTGAATTGTATGGCTCACTTGCAGCAACGGGTAACAGGCATCACTATGTATCNCTGGATAGGGTGATTAAAACCATGCNTCAGACAGGCAAGGATATGAAAACCAAATATAANGAAACGTCANGGGGTGGCTTAGCCGTTAATGNCGTAGAATGTTGAGCNATAGCTGCAGTNCAGNGNAGNNAATAATTTTNTTTGCATCTGGTATATCTGGGATAGATGCCGCAANNNAATACTNGTTAGGAGGAACAACAATGNCGCTNGTTAAAGAAATAGTNNNCATGGAAGCNGAATTGACNNGNTGGCGTCGCGATATACATGCTCATCCTGAANTGGGTTTNGAAGAAAATCGAACGGCTGCATTTGTAGCAAAAAAACTCGCTGAGTTTGGCATCCAGGTCCATACCGGGATNGGGAAAACGGGTGTTGTGGGTGTTCTCAAGGTNGGNAATGAGACAAAAGCCGTTGGTTTGCGCGCTGATATGGATGCACTGCCCATTAACGAACGGAATACTTTTGATCATANGTCNANTCATGAGGGTCGCATGCATGCCTGTGGTCATGACGGGCATACCACCATGTTGTTAGCTGCAGCAAAGTATCTTTCTGAATCGCAGAACTTTCGCGGTCAGGTGAATTTTATCTTCCAGCCTGCCGAAGAAGGNATCGGTGGTGCAAAGGCGATGATCGAAGATGGTTTGTTTGAGCAGTTTCCCTGCGACAATCTNTTTGCCATGCACAATGCNCCNGGATTGCCAGTCGGGAAATTCGCGGCAGTTGCCGGCNTAAGAACAGCAGCCGGNGCTTTCTTTGATATTACNNTTACCGGNAANGGTGCTCATGGCGCGTTTCCTGATCANGGTGTTGATCCCATTTTCGTGGNGGGTCAGNTGATTNCTGCATTACAGTCGATTGTCTCGAGAAATACACCNCCCNCAGAAACAGCCGTTGTTTCGATTACCCAGGTACACGNCGGTGATGCTTATAANGTCATCCCGGCCTCNGCTAGGTTGGCNGGTACCGTCAGGACCTTATCCATGCAGGTNATGGACCNTATTGAANCTCGAATGAATCAGATTGTCGATGGTATCTGCGTCGCTCACGGGGCCTCGGCNAAGATTGATTTCCGTATTATTTTTCATCCGGTCGTNAACGATNCTGCNGCATCTGAACTGGCAGCNNCNGTATGNGACGATNTNGTNGGNGANGAAAANGTNTACANGANNGGNNAACCAGGNACNGGTTCNGAAGATTTTTCNTTTATGNCAGAAGTNGTNCCNGGCTGCTANCTGAACNTGGGNAATGGCCNGGATAGTNANCCGCTGCANAATCATGATTATGATTTTGATGATCNGGCNCTGGTCTNTGGCGCCAGCTTTTTTGCCAGGATGGTAGAACGAACGCTCAGCAGTGAANGCTGATTCCCGNNANCGTTAATNGGTCTGTGAGNGCTTCNTGGTAATNGCCTGCATGCCATCCCACTCANNCCAATGATCGCAGAGTTTGTCAATGGATGTCTGCCAGGGATCGTAGGAATCCGGGTATTCCAGAAATTGCCCAAAGTAACCTCGGTCAGGGTGATCGCTGACGCCATGACCGACTCTTCTGCTGCCTTCGTGAGGATTACCTTGTCTTAATCGGCGAACCCGGAAATAGACATTAATTCGAGGATTGGGNCCCAGGTTCGGGGTGGCTGTATGAGGGCAGCTGTGTAACGCCAGCACGGCGTCTCCGGGCTCNATCAGNACAGGCGTTAATTCAGGCCANGGCCAGCCGTCAATTTTTTTATTCACAGCCGCCAGGTCAGCTTTGCGGGCACGTATGGCATCGGGCAGGCCATTCATATAAGGGGCGCCTCGCCGGCTGATTTTCATGCGNGGCCAGCCCNNNCCTTCNGGNCCTATGATGCTGCCGCTGTCTCGTTGTTTTATGAAAGCGGCTTCGACCTCTTCGTGCAAGCCTTTAAGTACNGCGAACTGGCCGTTTCCGGGAACGCTTTGGTCANTCAGGCAGATCCCGACTAGTGCTGTATAGCTACCTGTGGAGATTCTTCGCNCNGGGTCTATCCANAGTTGNCCNTCGTTAGTGCCTCTTTTGTCATCATTTNCNCCAAAATAGGCNGCGGCANNNTTNGGNCGNCCNAANNNTANATCAATNTCGNNGGCNNAACTCNGGTATATCGCCACTCCAGGACCCATCCACGTGTGTNCCGGGTTCGCCACCGAGNTGATCAAAAGGGGGNGTCATCGCTACCTGNCAGCTTATCAGTGGNGGGAAAGGACCCATCAGGTTNTNTAANANNGCATCAAGGCANCTNCCATAGAATAAACNGATGATATCCGGGTGGGTTGCTAANGCTGCCGGTGCCAGTAAACGGCGTTCAGAGTCTGGTAGAGCGGCNAGTATTTTTTCCTTGGCGCGGTCAATTAGTTCTGTGGGCACGGCGTTTTTAATGACGATATAACCATCATTCTTAAACTGCTGCTTTTGTTTGTTGGAGAGATCNTCGGTCATGGCGGTTCTTCTGGGGCGGTTTCCTGGTTAGCTGGGTTTTCGCGAAACTCTTCTGGTTTTATGTAACTGGCCCAACTCTCCTATNATGTACTCAGGAACAGCAACATCGTAATTCCCAAGGCTGCGTTGTGCGAGCTCCGTTTTGGTACCATTCATCATGCCCAGCGTACCATAGGTACGCANTCCCANGCGCCGCTTTANTTTCGGGCTGGCTTCTTCCAGCACTTCCTGCANACAAGTGACCCCCCAGTTTTCCTGCTGGCGCATCCAAGGCAGGCACAGGAAATTNGCAAGATGTCGNCTTGGGTGGCCTTCNAGGTTGGCACCGTAACCGTGCCAGATACGGCCGTCAAANACCAACAGCGTNCCCGCATCAGCTTCAATTTGNCTTGCCAGGCTGCGNGGNGGNGGTTCTANCTGGTATGCGCTTGGCCAGCGATGGCTGCCGGGAACGACGTAGGTNCTGCCGCGCTCAGGNNTGAAATCGTCGAGCAGCCAGAAGGCGTTGCAGGCAGCGGGGAAGTCNGCGGTCGCTGGNACTTGTCCCTGGTCGCGATGCAGTTGCTGCGGCTCTGTAGTCNGGCCATGGAATACACCCGCGGTCAAGCTGGAAATGAGGAAGTCCTTACCCAGTAGGAAGCCTGCCAGGTCATCGACAATGGGTCGTTCCACCAGATCGAGAAACATTTTGCCTTTATTAACCATGTTAGAGATGCTTTGTTGCACNGCNAATGNNCCGGGCGGCGCNTNGTCGNCTAGNTCCCTCTCAGCCTGGGCCTGNCTATCCAGNCCCTGNCNGAGNNTGTTGANTTCTTTTTCTGTCAGCGCATCTTTGAGNAAGCACAGGCCATAGNTGGCCAGGTCTTCTCNNGCTTTTTCTGGANGGGTGGTNGCAGAAGGGATNTTGAGTACTTCAGGAGGNTCNAGCAGGGGNGCNCCCTGGTANCGGGTTTGACGGTGTTTTGCTGGTTTCAGTTTTTCCGGCGTGGTCATGGTGAGNTCCTCGTCTAGGCTGAATAAAACGGTTTGTCACTACCTCATCAGTTTNCTATGAAACGGTGTTGTATAGGTTATATCACAATCTGAGCTGTTACGATGTTAACCCNCTCAGTATTCAGGGAATGCCCAATGTCAGCCAGCATTGAAGCTGGTTTCTGGTCAGGGCAAGATTGGGCAGGGCTTTCCCTAGCTTTTGTCAGCACCCCTGTAATCCATCTCGGGACAGGTTTATATGGCCATAGNCNCTAACAAACCNGCGTCAGNCAACGGGTTGATAGAGACTGAAATTTAAAGTGCAGCTATTTGAATGAAGGTTTTNGCGCNGCGTTTAGTCTGTAGAATAATAAANGGGCTAAGCTGAGGCGAGGCNGGACNTGCTCCNGCCACGAGTTGTGGNTATATGGTGTATGCTTTCTACATCAGATTNTGAGGGNCATCATGGAGATAGATTTTTACTGGGATCCGGGNAGTACCAACACTTATTTTGCCTGGCATCTGCTTAAACCCATTGCAAGTAAGTTTAAAGCTGAGATTTGTCCGCAGCCCTTTAANCTGGGGTTTGTATTCAGANNCCATAACTATGTTCTGATGGATGAACCGGCAGCAAAAATGCGTAACCGAAGGGATGATCTNATGCGTTGGGCAAAGAAGTACCAACTGCCTTTTCGAGTTCCGGATATTTTTCCGATTAAGACCAGCNGNATACTGCGNGGCGCTTTAGCATCGCGAACCTGGCAAAAAGAAATCCCTTTCATGGAAGAAATTTTCAGACGTTATTGGGAGCACAATGATGCCAGTGTAGCCACAGANGAAGGACTTNTGATCATCGCNCGNGCGCTGGGAATGCCGGAAAACGAATACTATGATTTGTTNACCNGCGATNCGATTGGAACGCAGTTGAGGGCTTGTACACAGCACGGATTAGACAAGGGTGTGTTTGGTGCCCCGACGNTGGTGATTGAAAATGAGATNTACTGGGGTAANGATCGTATGGAATTTGTAGCTGAGCATTTGCAGCGAATGTCAGCNNACTGATGCCTGCTTCAGATAGTCATTGGNTAGGGTGCTGTTAGCGGCGNAGAGCTTTTGATGAGCGANANTAANCTTAGTGATATTCATCAGAAACAATAGGTTGCTTGTACCNGCTGAGCNGAGATAATNATTGAAATGCGTTACAGTACGGTTAACGAACCTTGTTGAATTCGCTGGCATATTGTTAGGACAACANCAGTCTAGGTCTGCTTGGCTGTCGGCAAAAGCAGCTGTAGTTTGCTGAAGGCTACAATAGGATTGGCAATGGATAANACAGGCAANNNTGGGTAATGGNGAATGGGGGCGTGATTAGGGAGTCAGTATGAGCGANCAACATAGCAGNANNAGNATAANNTATNNGCNGGTNCCNNGNNTGCAACCNGGNAG
>NZUN01000128.1:0-15443 GCA_002697205.1 Gammaproteobacteria bacterium | reverse complement strand
ANAGTGTNGCTTATNTGNAGGAGCATGGCTATGTAGTGATCGCCAACGCCCTGAACTCANAGCAGGCCGAAGATGCTTTGTCGGGTCTTTGGGATTATCTGGAAGGTNTGGAGACCGGTATTGACAGGCATGATGTCCAGACCTGGGATGATGATAACTGGCCAACNGNAGTCCATGGNGGGATCTTNCCNAGCTANGGGATTGGNCACTGCCAGGCNCAATGGTTTATCCGGGANATTNCCNNNGTNAANAANTCGTTTGCNGCNNTATGGGNTACGGANGATCTGCTNGTCAGCTTCGATGGGGTCAGTCTNTGGCGNCCCTGGTNNGTNNATCCNNCCTGGAANACNAANCTNGGNNGNAGTTGGCTNCANATCGATCAGCATCCGATCGGGCGTACCGGTCTGCAGTGTGTTCAGGGGTTGGTTAATTTGCTGCCCACCAGCGAAAGTACGGGCGGGAATGTGATTGTTCCCGGCAGCCACCGCCTATTTGCAGAGATTCCCAANCTCTATACAGAGCGATTAGCAAGAATTGATCCCTCTATCGATCATTTCCGGTTTCCGAAGGATGACCCATTATTAGCTGAGCAGGCGCCCATTACCTGTCATATGGAAGCAGGAGACATGTTGTTATGGGATTCTCGTACAGTGCATTGCAGTAACCCGGGTTCGGGTGGAGAAATGTCGGATAATGAACTGATTCGAGCGATCAGTCTGGTGTGTATGATGCCAAGGTCTAGATCCAATGAGGAAGTCATCTCNAGGCGTAAAGCTGCAGTTGGCCAAAAAATATCAACGACTAACTGGAGTGATCGTTTTATTAATGCTGATCAATTTCCCCAGATAACTTCTGTTGCAGACAGACAAAGGTATATATGGCCGCCNGTACCGGAATTAAATGACAATCAGTTGAAGCTGGTTGGTTGGACCGATNCAGAGCTTTCAGGCCGTCACTGAGTCGTGCTGACAACCAGGACAGTGAAAGGCAGACGNTNGTGATGTAGGTTCTTTTTATGCGCGAAGTTGTTGGTATTGCTTCNCNAGTAGGCCTTTTAAGTNTGAATAAGCCCGAGCGCATCTATATCGGATATCTGTTCCGGGCCAAGTGGGCCCTGTTCTGCCCCTTGCACACAGGCCATTAATTCNTGCCGATTTTTGACGCCCAACACGACACTGTCCACTTGCATTGCCAGGGCATAGCGGTGAGCGATAACAGCAGGGTCTTCAGCCCATTGGGCACACAGCGCTCGAAAGCTGGCAGCTCTCTGATAGTCCATGGCGTCAGGATGGTCGGCGGGCAGGCTACGATCCATTTTCTGGCAGAGGGCGCCCGCCTGAACAGCTCTGATGCCAAGNATACCTATTTCGTTAGAGCTTGCAGCAGCCAGGATATTACGAGGCTCAGCGGGGTCATCAAAGCGTCTGATGCCGCCTGCGCTATCCAGGAGGTTGGCGATTACCTGTACTGCTGCGGGCTTGGTCGAATGGCCAAGCGCCTGTTTGATTGTTTGTGGAAGCCCGGTGCCCGTAATCCCCCAGGCTTTAATGAGGCCTTCGGCCTTTAGAGCCTCAAATGCAGGAATTACGACCTGCTGGTAACAACTCCAGGTTACTGACCATTTCTTTTGGTTTATGGCTAAATCGCCTGGNAACAGGTAGTNATCAGGAATAATCTGAGAGTGCAGGAAGAACAAGTCGATGGCCTCGATCTGCATAACGGTCAGGCTGCGTTTAATAGAATGCTCCAGCTTNGACATTGTTGGTTCGGCAGAGTCTGTGCCCAGCAGGCATTTTGAGTTGATCTGGACATGTTCAGGCAGNCGNCCCTGAAAGGCTTCTCCGATCACTGTTTCAGCCTCNCCNCGACCNTAGGAAGGCGCCATGTCGAGTAGAGTGATGCCTTTGTCAACGGCAAGACGAGCCGTGGCNATGGCTTCCTGCTGAGTCGTTTGTCCCCATACCTGGCCAATGCCGCCTCCGCCAAGGGTTAGTATGCTGACGGGCCAAAGCTCNCCGAGTTGTTTTTGCTGCATCTNGGTATCCCTACTCATTATTGGCGNCCAGTTTAGCAGCTGAAGGATTGCCCCAGAAGTTGGTGGGTGTATTTATTTTAGGCTTTGACATTGATTTTGGGAAAGGTGTTGTGGCCACANGGNAGCAGTGTTGTCCAGTTTGCCCTGATGTCTGCGCCAGGTTNGGTCNGCTTATTCCTCTNCNAGATTCAGCGATGGCAATCAGGGTGATGACGATAGNNAGGATTGTGAGTTAAGTTTTTATAGCNTGACAGGGCAGTTTGAGCCTGGCAGAGCAGTTTGATAGATTGGTCAGGTGTTTGTTAACCTGAACTGAAAATGAACGCNGTTATAGTGATAACAACTGATATCAGTATTACNCCCGTATAGAGAATTACATTCATTATTAATGGTATTAACAGCGATGAAAAAAAACAATATCGGAATAAATGTGGTTTTAATTTCTGGCCTTATCAGNCTGCCGATGGGCCTGTATGCAGATGAATTGGATGTAAATGACAGGCAGGGACCTCGTTCAGCCCATGGCTCAGGTCAACAAGCAGGTTCTGAAATGCGTGCAGCTGGTCGGGCGANATGGCAGGCAATGTCGGCGGAAGAACGTGAAGCAGCGAAAGCGGAACGCCAGCAGAGGCGGAACGAACGACGCCAGGAACTGGAAAACATGACGCCCGAAGAGCGTCAGCAGGCCAGGGCTGAACATCGCCGAGAGATGAAAAAANGGCGAAACAAAAANCCTGCAGGAAAGCGGGGTAATCGATCCAGGCGTGTAGGTGGCGCTGGTGAGCNTAACGCAATGAATCACCCATNAATGGGGCCGGGACTGAGNCCTTAGGTTTNATCAGTGATTGCTTCGGGAGCCTGGCCGGTCGAGTAGTCAGGCNCTTGTTGGTCAATCTTTCCATTAGGGGTTTGTGCCAGATCAGGCGATCTGCGGTCTAATTGTGCGCGNACCAGACGATGCTCTTTTTCATTGAAAGTGAATCTGAAAAGCAGCAGGGCACCTATGATATAGCATACTGCCGGCATCAAAGAGAGCAGTGCCTGAATAGTCGTTTTTGCTGTGTCGGTTTGTTCGACATTGGGTTCAAAACCAGCGTACTGGAGGGACAGGCCAACAATAAATGCGGTTATGGAGCCAGAAATTTTGCGGATAAGGTTCCAGACTGCCAGGTAAGCACCTTCATTTCGGTTACCGGTGGTGAATTCATCATAGTCGATAATGTCAGCCTGAATTGACGGTGCCAGCACAGCGCCCGCCCCGCCACCCAGACCTGCCATGAAGCAGCAGATGTAAACGTATAGGTCATCATGCTCTCCCGCAAAGACCANTGCGCCAAAAAAGGTAGCTGAAAGTAAGGTGGCTACTACCCAGAGGTTTCGCTTGCCATATACCCTTGATAACCGAATCCAGAGTGGCGCAAAAATAAACGTCGGTAACTGGTAGACAACCAGGATCATCACAAGACTGTTCATCTTGACGACATATTCGGCTGAATAAGCAGCTAGTATGCCCAGGGTTGCCCCACCGAACGTTTCAATACCATAGATAATGAACAGTAACCGGGCATGNGGGTTTTTGAATACGCCCTTGAAAGACTGNATAGGGTTTATTGTGCCTCGACCCTGAAATTCTGCTTTCTCGGGTAAGAAATAGGTTGTANACAGGACCATCACGGAGATGGCGCAGCCAGCCAGCATCGACAGTTGGTAGGCAGATTCGCGTTTGTCCTCGGCCTGGCTGATGAATTCCAGAGCAGCCAATCCTGCCGCTACGCCGAATATACCAATCATATGGCTGTAACCGAATAACCGGGTTCGTTCATGATAGTGGGGTGATAATTCCAGGCCCAGGGCCCCGTGAGGAATAAAAAANGCAGTGCTGGCAGTTTCATAAAGCAGTAAACACACNGACATCCAGACAACCAGGTTCAATGCAGACAGTGATTCGGGTGGTGACCAGATGCCNACCAGGGTGATAGACATCGGTACGGCTGCAGCAAACATCCAGATCCGCCTTCTACCAAATCTGGACAAGGTTCTGTCTGAAAGATAGCCGATGAGGGGGTCTGTTACACCGTCCCAGAGNCGCGACAAGGCAAGAATAGTTCCCATCACAGCTGGGGCAATCATAAGCACATCAGTTGCAAATTTCATGAGATACACACCGAATAGTGTGCCCATGATTCCAAAAGCAATGCGCGGTGTTGCCCAAGCAAGAATGACGCTATTTTGCAAGCGGTTAGATTCAGTCGTGTGCAAAGCTTTAGTGTGCAAAGGTATGCTCTGTGTGATGTGCTGTTGGGTCAACGGGAGACTTGCCGGTTAAACCAGGCCGTCAGTGCTGCTGCCAGGGTTGGCATTGAATCCCGAAAATCAGGTTAATTGCCGATTGCTAATGTAGCAGAGAATGAGTAGCTCCCCAAGGTGTTGATTCTTTTCAGGTGTGTTGCGGCGCAAAACAGTTTTCTATAATCTCTTGTCTCTAAAACTAGCACGAGTACTGATCAGGAACATCGATTGCCGAGGCGTGCAGGNAGGANGCCGCGCCATTGCCTGCTGCGGGTGCTGCCAGCGGTGGTCTCATTCGCCACAGGCGTGTCATAAGTTTGGTTGNAAGCCAGGCGGCCATGGTCTTGTTGGAGTGCTATAGTATTTGTAATAGCTTGATTCCACGGAGGGACGGTTGTGGCAATTCCCGTTATTTTGGACACCGACATTGGCTTTGATGTTGATGATATTTGGGCGCTCGCGTTTATGCTNAAGTGTCCTGAACTGGACATAAAACTGGTAGTAACCAATACCGGGGATACCCTGTATTCCGCTAAGCTGGTGGCGAAACTGCTGGCTGTGGCGGGCCGCAGTGATATTCCGGTGGGCATTGGAATACCCATTGATGCCGTTCCAAAAACGCATGCCAAGTGGCTAGGTGATTATCGGCTCGAGGATTATCAGGGTGTTGTCTTTCAGGATGCTGTAGGGGCAATCTGTGAAACTATATTGTCTTCGGCTGATCCTGTTACCCTGGTCTGCATCGGGCCGTTGTCCAATATTGCTGCAAGTTTACAGCGTGCACCTGCCATTACCGGGAACTCGCGATTTATTGGAATGCATGGTTCCATTAAGCGTGGTTATCTTGGTGCTGCAAAGCCCATGAAAGAGTATAACGTCAAGTGTCATACGATGGCCTGCCAGCAGGTTTTCCGTACTCCCTGGGATATCAGCATTACTCCCCTGGACACCTGTGGATTGGTGTCTCTGAAAGGCGATGACTTTCNCAGAGTCGCTGACAGTCAGGATCTNCTGGCCCGTGCGGTAATGGAAAATCATTTTGGCTGGTTCGATAAGGTCTCGGACTGGCCCATGTTATCGGAACTGGATCCAACCCAGGAGTCCTCAATACTCTATGATACCGTAGCTATTTATATGGCTTTTTCACNAGACCTTCTGGCCATGGAGCAACTATCAGTCAGCGTGACCGATGACGCCAGGACGGTGATTGACGCCAGTGGCCAGGTGATGAGCTGTGCGATGAGCTGGCAGGATCAGAGCCAGTTCGAGCAGCTACTGGCCAGGCGAATCGCGTCGTGAAGNAACCTAATGTATTGGTATTGTTTCCTGATCAGTTGAGGGCGCAGACGCTGCCAATTTATCAGGGGACCTACGGTGCACAGCAGATAAGNACGCCNAACATAGATCGCCTGGCAGCGCAGGGGATGACGCTGGATAATGCTATTTCTAATTGTCCGGTATGCACCCCGGCTCGGGCCATGCTGGTGACAGGCCGTTATCCACAGACCACNGGGCACCTCATTAANACGACTCGAACGCGTCATTCAGAAATCAGTATTGCCGATGCTTTCGCGCATCAGGGCTATCAGACTGGATGGGTTGGCAAGTGGCATCTGCATACNGGCTTGTGGCCGGCCATCGATAGAATGCCACAGCATCCGGATTGGGTGCCCGAGGGGCGAGACCGGTTGGGCTTCCAGTATTGGCGAGCCTATAATCAGCATATGGTCTACTTCGATGGCTTCGTCAACAAAGACGACTGGAATTATGAGCGCTGGCAGGGCTATGAGACTGAGGGCTTACTGGACTATGTTTATGAGTTTATCGATCAGNCTGCGGACAACCCATTTTTACTATTCGTCTCGCCGCACCAGCCTCACTTCACACCCTTTCAGTTCGCACCCGAAAAGTACTACCGGCAACTACCTGCCGAGCTTGTATTACCCGCTAATGTGCCACCGGAAAAGGTTGCCGTTGCAAGAGAGATGTACAGGCACTACCTGGCAATGACATTAGCTGTGGATGAAATGCTGGGTCGATTGATGGATTATCTTGAACACACGGGGCTTGCCGATAATACCATTTTGGTGTTTGCTTCTGATCATGGAACCCAGGCGGGTTCTCAGGGAGTTAATCCCTGGTCGAAGAAAAACCCCTACGATGCATCCATCAAGGTGCCGGGCATTATTCGCCAGGCCGGTAAGATCCCTGCAGGCTGTCGGTCAAGCCAGTTAGTTAACATGGTTGATTGGTTCCCGACGATCTGTGAGTTGGCGNNAATACCGGTACCCAGGTCGATTGAAGGGCACAGTGTTGCTGCGGCCNTGAAAGACCCGGATCTTGAAAGGCNGGATGAGGCAGCTTTTTTGATGAATTTTTCCAAGTACTTTGACTGGTTTGAAAATGGCGCGGAATGGCGNGGCNTCAGAACCAGAGATTATATGTATGCGAGATGGCTTAATGGGCGAGAGGAACTCTATGACCTGAAAGTTGATCCGCTGCAGATGAACAACCTCTACNTGGANCCTGACCANAAGCAAACGTTATTACAGTTGAAAGGCCTTATGCAAGAGCATCAGAACAAGCGCGCTGACCAACTCGTAAACTGCACCGATTGGAAAGACTGGCTTGATGATCAGCGGCGGGTTGTCAAGAATGCCTTCGGCGAATTAAGCCATCCNGAGACTTTACCCGACTGGTCGCTACTTCATTAATATGGAATTTCCTACTGAATTANCCCGAGCCAAGATAAATGAATTCAGACAACGGGGTTTTTGTGTCACCCCTGATATCCTNAAGCTCTCCGAGATAGAGCAGTTCGGNNCTGCTGTGGACNTAGAAGTTCGTGTCCGGACCCGCCANGATAGGNGNCCCCTNCAGGAGAAGACTGTGTACGAGCAGTCGTTCATTCAATGTATGAGGTTATGGGAAAGCAGCGANNAGGTCCGAGCACTTTCCTGTCATAGTGGACTTGCAGGATTGGCAGCGCAGCTGCTGCAGGAACCGACGATACTGCTGTGGCAGGATCAGGCGCTTTATAAAGAGCCAGGTGGACGTGAAACAACAGCGCACCAGGATCAACCTTTCTGGCCTATTGGCGATGCGCCGTTAGTCAGTGCCTGGATACCCCTGGANGATGTGACCGTAGAATCCGGTGCTATGGCTTATGTGCCTACTTCGCAGGAACTGGGTCGACTTCAGGTGGTTGATATTACCCACAGTACCGAACCCTTTGATATATTGGCCGATCCCAGGGTGGCAGATATTCANCTGGAAAGTGTAGAAGTCAAAGCGGGTTCCATCATCTGGCATGATGGTTTTACGATTCATCGGGCTCACGCAAATCAAACGGCTCAAACGCGNAGGGNATTTACCGTGGTATATCTTGCCGCAGGCTACCCGCGGGCTAATTCCTGGCCGGTTTTCCCCTTGGACAGAGCGGGCGTGGCAGTTGGAGCGCTGATGCAGGGGGAAGGTATGCCGGTGGTCTGGCCGCCGCCAGAGGACCTGCCGGTGGCCCCGAGCAGGCGGGGTCAGGACCAGGGCCCACAGCACGACTAGNATAACCTGCTNCCTTGTTNTGTGAAGCTGGGTTATGAAAACCAGTCAGATCTGTTTAATCAGCTAGAGAAAGGCCTTACCCNGCCGTTANATCGTTAATTANTTTTTTGGTCTAACGTAACGATTGCCATGCAGCAANGATTGCCAACTCCCCATTTTTAACCAGGTGGGATTGCGTGTCGAAGTGCATGGTGGNCCGCTGTTCCAGGTCGTAACCNGGCCAGTCCAGTTGTTCTCCTNTTATAAATGCGGTCCAGGTTTGATGCATGTTATCCGCGAGCNCCTGGGGCAGGGAGCCCTCCCCAATAAAGAATGCGACGCCGGGACTATTTAGGGTGTTAAATGTGAAGGGTATTTCCAGGGCGTGGGTTGCTTTNAGGTTGCCGGCGCGTGATTCCCAATCAAATTGGTAGAGATGCGTTTCTGCAGCAAATGTCAGTCGGGCTTCAGCCAGGCGTATTGCTGGAATCTTGAATGTNAAATCGGTAGACAGCGCAATGGCAATTTCAGTTGTTGTTGCTGCAGGATAAATGTCCNGGTAAGCGTCGATCAAAGNCTGGCCACCGCCTAATCCTTCTGCCTGGCGTTNAAGCTGTGCNGCACTGACATCGTTCATTATAAAAAGGCTGGCTTCATCTTTGTTAGTACCNATCAGTACCGGAACAGGTGCGCCCANACCTGATTTTATAGCCTTCAGCAGGGTTGTCGGAATGACTTCGTTACCTTCCACAGGGTAGAAAGCCTGAACACCTCGGCCTGCTCCTGATTTTTCAAATTGCATTGANGCTCTATCCTGAGNCTCAAGNATATCCATGACCCTTGCTGCTTGCAATTGTTGCAGGCTATTGGCGTTGAGTTCCTTTTTGAACAATTCGGTGACTTGCTGACCCGTTGTCTTTGGTAAAGTGTGGTGTGCTGCACCGCTTTGCGGGATAGCGCGATGAAATAAGCCCTGGGCGCGCTCTGAACCCAGCAGGGTTGTCACTGAAAAACCACCCGCTGACTCTCCNGCAATNGTGACNTGGTCAGGGTCGCCACCAAAGAATCCAATATTATCGCGAACCCATTCAAGGGCGGTAATTTGATCGAGTATGCCGTTGATTCCAGAAGTGGCGTAATCTGCGCCNAATTCGGANAGATCGGTAAAACCAAGTGCTCCCAGGCGATAATTTATGGAGACCACTACGATATTACCGTTGCTGGCAAAGCTNGAACCGTTATACCAGGGGATGGCNNCCTGTCCAGTCCTATAGGCTCCGCCATGGATCCAGACCAGAACAGGGCGTTTAAGCGAGTCGATATTCGGTGTGCAGACGTTTAAGNAAAGGCAGTCTTCATCCCAGCGCACAGGAACCCTATCGGTCATGCCGCCGCTGGGGATTTGAGGCGCCGCCGGCCCGAATCGAGTNGCTTCGCGGATATCNTGCCATGGCTGCACCGGCATGGCGNGCTGGAACCGAAGGGNNCCGATGGGCGCNGCNGCGTAGGGGATACCATTAAATTGGAATACCCCGTTTTTCTCTCGGCCGAGGACGGCCCCCGCCATTGTTNGCACGATAGGTGAGGATGATTTCGGTGNTGGCATGNCTTCTCTTCTTATGGGTTTGTTTGCATTCGTGTACTTGGCATGTGTTGTTGTGTTCAATTAAATTTACTGGTGTGTTAGCAATTTTACCACCTTGTTGTGATTGATTGTAAACCCTNCAAGGCCNGGAAAATGANCGGCAGGGGTTAAAACTGTGGGAGGAATAATAGACCGTGGNAAACGAGGCTCGANTGCANTGTACTGTTCCGCTGGAATGGTGGATGANGGNGTGATTGCTCCAGCATATNTCTGGGAGGNCATTCNGGCGANTCTGGAATTCANTAAGCAACCGGNGTATTGGTCCGCTGGNGAATACCCTAGATGTTTAGTTTTGTTGAGCACAGGCTGGATCTTTACAGGGATATTGTCGCAAATGGCTTGTTGTNTCTGTTGTATTGAATCNGAGNTTAANACTGNGANAAGCAGGNAAGNTGATANAANTTGAGTATGTTAGTTAAATTTGGTTCAATTTCAGTGATACAGTACAGTATTGGATTGACCTGTATAGTGAAAAAGTGGAATAGTCCNTACTTCGATAAGAGATTCATTAAGAGATTAGATATTATTTGTCCAGGCAGAACTCAGGGAGAGAGGTAAAAATATGAGATTTGAATCACCCACAACGACAAAAGAGGCGGCNGCACTGCTGGCCGGNGAACAAGGCGATGCCTATATTCTCGCCGGTGGCACCGACCTTCTNGTTAGAATGAAAATGGGCTCAATTGAGCCNGCTTTNGTTGTTGATATTAAAAGAATTNCGGTAACCCATGAAATTAATGTGTCAGCCAAAGGGATATCAATTGGTGCTTCTGTGTCCGGAGNGACCATGAGCGAACATGCCAAGCTGANCAAATCCTGGCCAGGCGTNGTTGAGGCANCTAATTTAATCGGTTCAGATCAGATTCAGNGTCGATGTACTATTGCTGGCAACCTNTGTAATGCATCGCCCGCAGCCGACAGTGTGCCGGCGTTGATTGCAGCGGGCGCCAAGGCAGTTATTGTGGGTGAACAGAGACGGCGAACAGTANCTGTTGAGAAAATCATTACTGGTCCAGGCACCACTTCTCTGCAGAAGGATGAACTCATTGAATCAATCCTGCTACCNAAGCAGGCGGCAAGGTCAGCGGATGCTTATCTCCGCTTCATACCNAGAACGGAAATGGACATTGCNGTGGTNGGTGTGGGTATTCACTTGACCCTGGCAAGAGGCGTCATTNAATCAGCNCGCGTGGTATTAGGGGCTGTTGCGCCGACACCCATCCTGGTNAGCTAAGGCGGCAAAGGCNATTNTCGGAACAAAGTTGNATGCCCAGGCTCTGGANAATCTGGCAGCGGCGTGTTCNGATGCCTGCGANCCAATCGATGATAAGCGNGGNACNATTGAATATAGAACGAGAGTTGCTGGCGTGTTAGCACGACGGGCAGCTGTAATTGCATTTAAAAGAGCAGGAGGTGCCTGATGTCAGGGTTTCTAGTATCTACAAAAATTAATGGTGACGCCGTTCAGTTTGCTTGTCCCACCGATGAGTCTTTGTTGGACTCACTCAGGAATCGAGCGGGCTTAACGGGTGTAAAAGAGGGTTGTGGTACCGGCGACTGCGGGGCATGCAGTATCACCCTGGATGNTCGTCTGGTATGTTCCTGCCTGGTCTTGGCAGCCGAAGCAGACGGCAGGGAGGTTGGCACCGTAGAAGGTTTGTCAGACGGTATGAAATTGCACCCCTTGCAGGAGAAGTTTATAGAACATGCCGCTTTACAATGCGGCATTTGTACNCCTGGCTTTTTAATTTCNGCAAAAGCGCTCCTGGANAAGAATCCTAAACCTTCGGAAAAGGANATACGCTTTGCCCTGGCGGGGAATCTGTGCAGGTGTACAGGCTATGACAAAATTGTTCGCGCGGTACAAGCAGCGGCTAAAGAAATGAGGAAAAAATAATAAACTCATTGGGNCGACCACAAAACGTATTATAGGAATCTGATATGTCACATGACACTAGCTATACAAAACAGAAATTCAAGCTAATAGGAAGCCGGGTCAATCGGCCTGATGGCNTCGACAAGGTCACCGGTCGGGCAAGATANGGTGCAGATGCAAGCGCACCTGGGCAGCTGGTTGGTAAAGTGCTNCGTTCACCTCATGCTCATGCATTGATTAAAAAGATTGATACCACAAAAGCGGAGAAGCTACCCGGCGTTAAAGCCGTTATCACCAGTGCAGATATGCCTGACCTAACGGGTGGTAACAGGAGTATGCTGGATATACTTGAAAATTGTATGGCAAGGGGCNGGGCACTCTATGATGGTCATGCGGTTGCTGCCGTTGCAGCTGTGGACGAGCAGACTGCGCGGCANGCTTTGAAGCTGATCAAAGTCACCTACAAACGTTTACCTCATGTTACTGATGTGGACAAAGCCATGCNGCCTGGCGCACCTGTTATCCATGACTGGGTTTTCACCTCGGGTGTTGATCCAAAACCAGAAAAAGCCTCAAACATTGTACAACGCAACCAGTTTGGTCATGGTGATGTCGAAGCTGGATTTGCTGAAGCGGACGTTATTGTCGAGAAGACCTTCAAGACCGAGCAGACTCACCAGGGTTATATTGAGCCTCATGCCTGTCTGGCGACGGTAGGGCCTGATGGCCATGGAGACCTGTGGGTAACGACGCAGGGCCACTTTCATTTCAGGCAGGTGTGCGCTGCGCTGATTGGTATGGATGTGGCCAAGTTGAAAGTAACCTCGTCAGAGATTGGCGGCGGTTTTGGTGGTAAAACCCATGTCTGGATGGAACCGGTTGCGCTGGTGCTGGCTCGTAAGGCGAACCGGCCCGTTAAACTTGTCATGAGTAGGGAAGAGGTATTCAAAGCGACTGGGCCAACATCGTCTACTTCAGTCGATGTCAAGATTGGTGCCAAGAAAAATGGCACGATTACCGCTGCCGCCGCTGAATTGCGATATCAGGGCGGTGCTTTCCCAGGTATCTGGGGGATGCTGGGGGCGATGACCTCGTTTGCCTGTTACGATCTCAAGAATGTCCAGTCAGTGGGTTATGATGTGCTCTGCAATCGACCTAAAGTGGCTGCCTATAGGGCGCCATCAGCACCGATGGCTGCGTTTGGTATTGAAAGTACCATGGACCTGGTAGCCGAAGAAATCGGTATGGATCCGGTCAAGTTCAGAATAAAAAATGCCGCCAAAGAGGGTACTCAGGCATCCTATGGACCTGTCTATGGTCCTATCGGTATTGGCCCGACTTTGAAGGCTGCTCAGAATCATCCTCATATGAGGGCTAAACTGCGCAAGAACCAAGGTAGGGGCATGGCTTGTGGTTTCTGGTTTAATTTTGGTGGGCAGACCTGTACTGATCTCAATATTGGTGTAGACGGTACGGTATCTCTGGCCGTTGGTACAGTAGATGTGGGTGGCTCCAGGGCATCGCTGGGGTTAATTGCCGCCGAAGAACTGGGCATTGAGTATGAACAGGTGAAGGTGCACATCTCGGACACGGCCTCTCTTGGCCATAATGACACGACGGAAGGTAGTCGCGGTACTTTTTCCTCTGGCATGGCGGCTATATTTGCAGCAAGAGATGCCAAGGATGAGTTGTGTCAGCGGGCCGCTAAAATGTGGGATATCCCGGTAAGTGCAGTAGCCTGGAAGGAAGGTAAAGCGATCGCAAAAGGTAAGCGGCATAATAATCTGGCCCCGCTTACACTTCAGGAAATTGCCGCTAAATCGCCTAATACTGGTGGCCCTATAGCAGGTCATAACGAAGTCGTTGCAGATGGTGCTGGGGTTTCTTTTGCCAGTCATATCTGTGATGTGGAAGTTGATCCGGAAACCGGTGCGACTAAAGTGATTCGTTACACCGTTGTTCAGGATGCAGGCAAAGCGATTCATCCTGATTATGTCGAAGGACAATTTCAGGGCGGTGCAGCCCAGGGTATTGGATGGGCGCTGAACGAAGAATACATTTATGGTGATGATGGCCTGCTACAGAATGCGGGGTTCCTCGACTACAGGATCCCGGTTTGTTCAGACCTGCCTTTTATTGATACGGAAATTCTGGAAATACCCAACCCTAATCATCCCTATGGAATCCGGGGTGTCGGTGAGACGTCTATCGTGCCTCCGCTTGCAGCCATTGGTAACGCGGTGTCCAATGCGGTTGGCGTGCGAATGACCCATGTCCCCATGTCACCACCCAGGATACTCAAAGCCCTGGATGAAGCTGGCGGATAAAAAGGTCTGAATCCGCCTGTGCTGAAAGTAGGTTTTACCGGTGCACTGAGGTCAAGTGTCAATGGCCATGCACAGGTCGATGCTCAGGCGAGTACGATCCGTGAACTACTTAGCGGGCTGGTGCAGCGTTATCCTGACCTCGCTGAGCATGTTGAACAGGGTATTGCGGTTGCCTTAGATGGGGAAATTTATCGGGATGACTGGAGTAAACCAATCCCAGACGGGTCAACGGTATTTCTGCTTCCCAGAATTCAGGGTGGTTGAAACCCGTACCCGGGTCTGGCTACACGCCAGGAATAAAACCAGGCTGGAATTGAATAATCCTCCGACAATGCACATCCCCTGATTCTGCTACTGCATCTCAGTTGCTGTCATGTTGAGGATATGCACAACCACGCGCCGATTCTTAGCCTGGTTTTCAGTGATTGGCTCATTGTCACTATCAACGTTTGGGAATTTTGGCCGGGTCTCTGCAAAGGCAGATACGGATAGTTTCTGTTCTGGATGGGCCATCAGCGAGAAACAGAAGGCTTAAACTTGTTCAGCTCTTCGGGCTGCTGGTTTAAAAAACCAGTCGAGCCCGCATGATGATTAGCCTGACCCGGGTACCGATCATGCCGAAACCAGGTGCTATATTCGCCATGGCTAAACTGGGATAGGGGTGCCGCAGGCATTAAAGGGAACAGGGTTTTGAGAGACTTTAGGAAATATTTCTCTGAACAGGCTTAGCATGTTCATGGTTGATCTGCGGTCAGCAGCTTCATACAGTTTTCCGGGTGGTCCCAGACTGGGTGGTAGGGCGAAGCCGTGCGGCGTTCTGGCATGGTGGTGAAAATTCCAATCGACACCGGCACGATTCATTTCCTCAAAAAAGCGCTGTTTACTGGTGTCAGATACCAGGTGGTCGTCCGCGCCATTTTCCACCAGTACAACCGCCTGGGTGTTGTAGTCGTTTGGATGGGTTTTGAGTTCCGGGCGAATGGCGCCGTAGACTGCAGGGTTGGGATCCTCACCGGTCTGCAGCAGACCGTGGAATGAAACAACGCCAGCTACGTTCAGTCCGCCTCGGACGCACTCCAGCGCAGCCATCCCGCCGAAACAATAACCGATAGCCGCTGCGCTATAGCTATTGTCCACACTTGGGTGGGCCAGGCCTTTATCAAGCCATACTTGTAACTGGGACCTGAGAAGTTCATGATCATGATCCAGAGCCACCATGGCCTGGAAGCACTTATTTTGGAAACCTTCAATATCCTCGGGATTTTTTGGCCATAATCGCTCATTTGCAGGGACGTTATTACCATACATGTCTATAGCGAGGCCCACATAGCCCAGCCTTGCCACATATTCGGCCACGTCGACATCAAAGAATTTCAGTCCCTGGTAGTTATGGATAACCAGAACCAGTGGGCGGGGACCAGCTATTTCAGAGGGTGCAACCAGATGGCCGACGTGGTCGGTTCCCCGGAACCGGAATTTGATATCTGCTCTTTGCAGGGAGGCTTCGGGCCAGAAGCTGGGGCTAGGATGCATTGGACTGGTACCCGGTATAGTTTGATTGAACGAGATATAATCTATCGAAAACCCATTTGCGTCAATAAAATAGAGTCTGAAGGTTACTTAGTAACCTGCTTGCCAGGCTTTTGCTGGTAGCCCAGCGAGATTAAAGTACTCGGAATGATCCAGGTATTGACCAGGATACAATACTGTTAGATGACACTAGAATTTGAG
>NZUN01000127.1 GCA_002697205.1 Gammaproteobacteria bacterium | reverse complement strand
AGTTTTTGTCTCAATTTGGACGCCTCTGCTGCGGCACTGAACCTGTAGCGGTGAGTATATCGAACCGCCGAGGTCAACAGCGCTTCGACCCTTTGATATAACACCTCTGTGGCCCCGTGCAGCAGGTGATGCCCACTTCGTATAGGCGGGTAGCAGTGAATTATCCGAATGGTAAAGGAAGTAGTCCACGTTCGGATAGGATGTTTTTTCTTTCCAGACCGGGCCGCCAAATTTAACACCCTGCTGCATGAGCCAATCCAGATTATCAGCGCTGGTCTGGCAGAAACGCATCAGGGTCTCATCCGAAACAATACCGCCAGTCTCGAGTTTGAGGTAGTTATACATATTTTCTGGTGTATCCACCTCACCCAGTTGCTGTTGAATTCGGGTACCACCGCCGGCATAGAACACGCCACCGCTGGCGAGTGTTGCGCCGCCACCGTCGGCTTTATCCAGCGCAATCACAGCCAGTCCGTTCTGGCTGGCCCGCAAGGCAGCGGTGGCACCAGCGCCACCAAAACCAACGACCAGCCAATCGGCGCTGTGCGTCCAGATTTGCTGACTCTCATCATCGATGACCAAGGGTTCTTCAACGAAAGAGTGCCAGTTAGCGCCTCCGGGCCTTTCATCTAAGCAGTTATCTGACTCCATCTCCATCAGCCTTTTCCCAAACCAGTCTTGCTAGGCTACCACCCTGACACAACACGGGCCTAATTAAACCCAGGGTTATTGCCTGGTGCCATCCATTTACGCGCAGGGCTTTCTATGATCATCCCGTCAGCCTTTCCCCATACCATGATAAATATTCACTATCCGCAGTTTTAAGCCTGTATAATACGTTTATTGATAGTTTATACTTCATTTTATTGCAATATACACAATAACTGTCTAGATTTCATAGAGACTAACATCGCATCAGGAGAGAATAATGGATAAGGCTAAAGTTGCCCTGGTAACAGGTGCCAGTCGGGGTGCAGGCAAAGGTATTGCCCTGGGTTTCGCAGCAGAAGGTGCCATTGTCTACATTACCGGACGATCTAAAAGTGAAGCAACCGAAACTTTGAAGGGAGAAATTCTCAGGGGAACACTTGATGAAACGGCCGATGCTATTACTGCTGCTGGTGGCCAGGCAATCTGCATCGAGTGCGATCACGCAGATGATCAGCAGACTGCACAGGCAATCCAGAGAATTTCTGACGAACAAGGTCGATTGGATATACTGGTTAATAATGCAGCAGTAATCCACGAGAATCTAATCGATCCAGGTGGCTTTTGGGAAAAGCCACTGGCACTGGTGGATATACTCGATGTGGGTCTTCGCTCAGCTTATGTTGCCAGCTATCACGCCGCAAAAATGATGGTTCATCAACAATCCGGCTTAATCACCTTTACCTCCTCATTTGGTTCAGCTTGTTATATGCATGGACCTGCCTACGGTGCCCAGAAAGTGGGTTATGATAAATTCGCGACTGACATGGCAATCGATCTGGAGAATGATGGCGTTGCTGTGGTGTCTCTCTGGCTGGGACCTCAGTTAACTGAGAGGACCGAGATCGTTTTGCGTCACAGAGGCGAACAGTATGACGACTTCATGGCTTCCGCAGAGACGCCAGAATTTAACGGCCGTATTATCCATGCTCTGGCAGCAGACCCGGCGGTAATGGATAAATCAGGACAGACACTGGTTACCGCTGAATTAGCTGTTGAATATGGCATTACCGACCGTGGTGGCCTGCAGCCACCATCCTATCGGGATCAGCTAGGTGAGCCTCGTATTCCCCACCCTGCTAGGGTCATCTAGGTAGAAATGACGATGACAGACACTATCAGCACGGACCGTATCGACCCATTTTCGCCCTGGAAATTAAGGACGCTGGAACTACCCAACCGGTTCATCAAAGCGGCGACCTTTGAAGGCCACTGCAAGGGTGGCAAGCCGGACCGAGAGGGCCTGGGCGCTTTTCACGAAGCCTTCGCGGCTGGCGGAACCGGGCTGTGCACGGTGTCTTACGGTTCTATCGAACCGGGTGGCCGTACCTTTAATGACCAGATGTGCCTGCAGGACGATATCCTCGATGATCTCAAAGAAGTCACCGACCGAATACATAAGCACGGTGCCAAAGCCGCTATTCAACTGGCGCACTGCGGAAATTCCTCCAAGTGGAGCGGTTGGATCGGACGACGTGCCAGAGGTCCCAGCAACGGTTTCAATTCCCTGGGGACCTTTGTTGGCACCCCCTTTGCACGTGCACTGAAGAAACCAGAATTGGCTGAACTGACCAGGCAATACCGAAGCGCTGCCGAACGCGCAGTCATGGCTGGCTTTGATGCGGTTGAATTGCATATGGGCCATGGCTATCTGCTCAGCCAGTTCTTGAGCCCGGCAGTGAACAAACGCAAAGATGAATATGGCGGCTGCGCAGAGAACCGTGCCCGATTTCCAGTAGAGGTCCTTCACGCGGTCCGGCAAGGCGTTGGCGATGCGGTGCCAATCATTGTCAAAATGAACCTGAGGGATGGCTTCCGTGGTGGTGTTGAGATCAAGGACAGTATTGTCACTGCCCGAATCCTGGAGGCTAATGACGCAGATGCCCTGGTGTTATCCGGTGGATTTTCCTCAAAGAATGCCATGTATCTGTTTCGAGGACCCACGTTTGTAGAAGAACTGATCAAGGTACAGCGTCGTAAAATTGATAAGCTGGTTTATCGCATGGCCAGGCCCGTATTGAAATCCCAGCCGTTTGAAGAACTGTATTTTCTTGAGCTTGCTAAACAACTCAGGAAGGAAGTCTCTTTGCCGCTGATTTGCGTCGGTGGCGTTCAAAGTCTTGATAGTGTGCATCGCGCCCTGGCAGAAGGCTATCAGGCGGTGCAACTGGGCAGAGCACTGATTCATGACCCTGCCCTGGTCAGGCATTACCAGCAGGGCCTCAAAACGGAGTCCGGCTGCACAGTGTGCAATCTGTGTGTAGCCGAAATGGACAGAGATGGGGTTCGCTGCGTCCTCAATGACGCCTTACCGGCACGCACTCTGACTGAATAATCAGGGTTTAACATCGAGTCACTGTAAATACTCTGACAGGCATAGCCCGGCAAAAACCGACCGCTAGTCGGCAAGCCGTGCTAATGCGCTAATACTTGCCAGCTGCCGACACAGCCTGGGGAGCAGCGGGCATCCATTTCACTGTATAGGTACCATCAACACTTGCGTGTATTGCTTTGGCATCCTCCCGCGGACGATAAAACTGACCGTACCATTGGCGCGCCTTATGATAAGGGCCATCTGCTTTTAATTGCAAAACCTGAAAAGCCGGTCTCTTTGCGGACCAGACTTCAAAATCCTGTAAAAATGCCAGCTTACTGGCCTCCTGGAATGCCCTTGATTGCTCAATGTCTTCCTCTGACGGATGCTCTGCTCCGGGTCTAACCATCAGCCCATGCCAGGCCCGGACAACGCCATCGCTCACTGGCGTATGGGTAATGTACATAAGGGCATCGTATAAACCGGTCACCCTGGACAGCAGGATTCCAGGTCCCGTGTACCAGGTGTCTGTTTCAAGTATGGCGTTACCTTCGACCAGAGTTTTGTGCCCGCCGCCCTGACGCTGAATTGCAATATGGCCGCGAAACTCGTTCTCGAAGTATTCCAGGGTAGAGCCGTGGATAGGACCTAGATGGCTGATATCGACAATATTATCAATGATTTCCTGCGGATGAGACTCGAGTTCGCCAAGCTCGTCAATCTGCCAGTTCACCCATTGTGTCGCCTGCCACTCAGGCAGGTCTGGTAAGTCATAGTCAGGGTCGCCACCTTCCAGGTCATGCCACATATAAATGCTGCCATAGCGCTCCTGCACCGGCCAAGTCTTGATGCAAGCCGCCTCTGGAATAGGGCCATCATGATAAGGAATATCATTGCACTTACCATCCGGTCCAAAGCGCCAGGCGTGATACGGGCAGCGAATAGAATCGCCTTCGATCTGGCCATCGATAACCACATAGGAGGTGGTATTCTTAGCCAGGTGGGTGCCCATATGCGGACAGTAAGCATCCATCAATACCACTGCGCCGCTGTGACCACGATATAAGGCAAAATCACGATCAAAAAATGTTAATGCAAGGGGTACATCAGTCAACGCCGCAGAGGTTGATATCATGAACCAACCCCTGGGGTAGGTAAAACTACCCAGACCATAATCTTCCGTTTTTGCCATTTCCTTTCACCCTTCCTTGAGTTTCCATAAATTAATGAGTTGTAAAGCCCTGAATGACTGACGCTGTTATCCGCCTCTCAGCAACCTCACCAGCTTCGCATTGAGGCGTAGCCAGATTCTGCCCTACAACTCTGCACTAAATCTCTACACTAAATCTCTGCACCAATTCTCCGCACTACAAACTGAAGTCTCTTATAGTCGCGTATTTTTTGTCAACAGTGTTTACGCAAACCGAAAGCTTAAAGCGAACTTATTACGCATTTTATCATTTATAGACCTATATTTAGACGACTAGTGCTATTTGTCGAATCGCTAACCGCCCAACTCAAGCCGGCCTAACTATCGGACCAGACAGGGTTTAGAACACCTCGGCATAGTCTTTGCGCCGGTCTACGCAAGATACCATCGACAAGCGCCAGGCAATATAGCCGCGTATACGGATACAATTTAGCTGCCCGCTTGGAACCTTAGCAGATTTCAAATTGCATCGTAGATGGCTAGAAGCCCCCTAGAGGTGCCGACATAGGCAGTACCATCCGAGCCCAGGGTAATAGGCGCCCAGTTATTATCAAAATTCTTACCATTGCCAGTATGGATTTTGAATAATGTTTGGCCGGTAACGTAATCCAGCCCCATCAGGTACCAGGCGATCGTTCCGTCCTCGGCTGGCATGAAATTGTAAAAGTAGGCGATGCCCGTTGATAGCGCCAGCTTGGGTACTACAGACGGTGCGCGCTCGCTTGACTGCCATATAATATCGCAGCCACTTTCGTTTTCTCGCACATCCACCCTGACGATGCCGCCACCGGCTGCATGCCAGTCATGTTCCCCGTAGACACTGGTATAGCCGGCATTATTTTCAATAATAATGGACCGGTTAAATGCGATCATGGAGTTTTCCGCTGCTGAATGTCCTTCGCTGAACAATGGCACCTTACAGACCAGTCGCTCAGAAAACGCACTTACCTGTCGTCTGTACACGAGCAAGTTGATCCTGCCGTCGGCATTGTCGGTAAGGGTCACATAATCACTCAGCAGCGTAGGTGCGGTACCGCTGCCCTGGTTGATGCTGCCTATTTTTCGAGCCGAGCCTCTGTCGTAGGGTTCCCGCCAGATAACCTCTGGCAATCCGGAAGGCGCGGCCCTAAAAGCGTACATCGCTTTATCAGAGACGATATAGACGCCGTCTTGGGCGACAGCAAAACCGTTTTGGATTTCTTCATCAGCCAGCTGAATCATATTTAAGGCGCCTGATGCTTTGTTCAATGTACCTATCCTTCCTGCCCGCGTTACCCACCAGATTAAGCCACTAAAATCTGGCATGACCGCCGTAATTGGATCGCACTCACCCGCCGGGAAAGGGTTGCTGGGTCTCAGGCAGTTGCTGGGAACGGTCGCGCTCAAGTCCCAGCTTTCCTCCTGATAGAACTCCCAGCCATCCTGGCCGGTTTGGCGGTAGGCAATGCGATGAATGATCTGCTTGTTATCGGCCATCACCACCCTGTCCTCTTGATCAAGGTAAAAATAGGCACCCGAGGTATCCTCCATGATAATGCTTCGATCAAGATGAAGCAGCGCACGGTAGCTCGATGATCGCAACGGCAAACTATATTCGGCTAACAGCCTGAGCGTTCTCGGCTCCAGTAAATTGATGCGAAAACCCATCATGCTGGCACACAAAGTGATTAGCTTGCCGTCGCTGCTAAAAGTTGTTGTCGCGCACATCCCACCAGGCGCCCGGCTGCCAACCCTGGATAGGATGGTGGTATTAAACCCGCGCGGGCCAGCAACGGCGTGAACATCCGAATTATAGCTATCACCATGCATGGAATTCAGCCCTGCCTGCGCCATGAAGGGGTGCACAGGCGGCGTGTATGCCAGGGGCTGGTCAGGCTGCAATCGCGTGAAACCGGCTACAGGCTCGCCTATATCAGAAGGTATGGCTGTGGGTTCAACCGGCTCGGTACAAGCTGTTATCACAACCAGCATGATAGCAAGCGCAGAAACACGGCTGAAAGAGACGACTGTTTGGCAGACTGCAGCGGATAGGCTGGATTTCATTTTCTCTTTCCTCTCAGGCGATGATAGGCTCTGCACAAATTCCAGCATGGCAACCGGCGCATCTATCAGGTCCCAGATGCAGATCCCGGATTTCGCATCCTGGGCGGCCGATACACTGACAGGTTAGCGCAATTTACATCAGCAAAGAAAGAATGAACCGCATGAGGCCATCCTTGGCCNGGCCAATACCAGCAAGGACGCCATTCATGAAGACATCTGATGCCACTGCCAGGCGTCACTGACGATATCCGCTAAAGTCAGCCGCGGTTGCCAGTCCAGTAGCTTAGCGGCCAGTTNGTTATCCGCTACCAGCACAGCAGGGTCACCCTGCCGCCGGGGCTCAATNATATGAGGAATCNCCTTGCCGGTAACCTGCTGGCAGGTGTCAATGATTTCCAGAACACTGTTACCCCTGCCAGTGCCAAGATTGACCGCCNGAGCCCCCGCAGTGTCTTTAACATAACGCAAAGCTGAGACATGAGCCTGGGCAAGGTCCGTGACATGGACATAGTCACGAATGCAGGTGCCATCCGGTGTTTCATAATCATTACCAAAAACTTTTACATAAGCATCACCTGGGATCGGGTCAGCCGCCGCCANTAGTGATTTCAGGACATTGGGGATCAAATGCGTCTCTGGATCATGCGCCTCGCCAAGACCGCAGGTNGGCATTGCCCCTGCCGCATTAAAATAGCGTAGGGCCATAGTGCNCAGGCCATTTGCTCTGGCGCTCTCGGCCAGCATGGTTTCAACCATGGCCTTACTCTTGCCATAAGGATTGATCGGCGCAATAGCATGGGTCTCGTCGATGACCGCAGNTCTGGGGTTGCCGTAGACCGCGGCAGACGAGGAAAATACGAACTGATCAATACCGGCCTGTGCNGCATAGNCNATCAGATTCAATGACCCGGTGACATTGTTATCAAAATAGCTGANCGGCTGGGTGATGGANTCGCCNACTTGCGAAAGTCCCGCGAAATGAATAATCCCGGTAAATCTCTTTTTCCGCAGCGCGCCAGCAAGCTCAACCGGCTGGCGCAGATCACACTGGATCAGCTCAGCATCNCCANCTGACCAGGCATGCCCGGTNGAAAGATTATCCACAACAGTCACCTGATAGCCCTGGTCGAGTAGCATCCGCGTGGTATGCGAGCCTATATAGCCTGCTCCACCGGTTACCAGAATATGTTCGCTGCCCAAAGCTTCCNCCCACTTCATACCAGGTTATACCTGGTTGCCGAGTATAGCTCGCTGGCATTCAAATCACAGGGTCATTATTTGAAAGATCTGCCGCCCTGGCTCAACNACATCGTGATTTTGGTCAAGCATAGCCAGCTGAGCGCGGCAAGAAACCTGCANAGCCTGTATAATTTGGTGTAACAGCCTCTAGGGCAGTCTCANCCAGACACGCTCGTGGGCATAATANATAANAAATTTAGCGACAAATTCAACACTGCCAACCAGCATCGCTGCATTAACGTTAGCCGTTACCCACCAGGTAATCAGCATCGTCGTCAGCGTGGCAATAACCCGCCAGCTGATGGCCTTTACAAGGCTGCGAAGCCGGGATTCATATTGCGTGATATTACCTGCCCNCACCTAGGCCCTCCGACTCACTCTTCAGCTATAACCAGTNTCACCAGGTCCTCGGCACACTCATCAATGGAACGCTCGGCGGTATTAAGCANNGCATCCGGGTTGTCGGGTGCCTCATAGTCGCTGTCGATACCCGTAAAATTAGGCAGCTCGCCCCTTCTGGCTTTCTTGTACAGGCCCTTGGGGTCACGAGCCTCGGCNACTTCCAGGGGAATATCGACGAAGACCTCAGCAAAATCGCCTGCTTCGAACAGGCCGCGGGCCATATCCCGNTCCGATCTGAACGGCGAGATAAAGGCTGTAAACACGATAATTCCAGCATCAACCAGAATACGGGCAACCTCGGCNATTCGCCTGATGTTNTCAACCCGGTCTGCAACGGTAAACCCCAGGTCCTTGGACAGACCATGGCGAATATTATCGCCATCAAGAATGTAGGTTTTAAATCCCTTGTCATGCAGCATNTGTTCTGCGGCATTGGCCACCGTNGATTTNCCTGAGCCGCTCAGGCCGGTCAGCCAGANCACCTNACCCTGATGGCCGTTTAATTTTTCTCTGGCNGCGCGGTCCACCTGCAGCGCCTGTTTATGGACATTGGTNGCNCGCCTTAGTGAAAATTTGATCATGCCAGCACCCACTGTGGCGTTACTGTATCGATCAATCAGCACAAAAGCGCCGAGCTGNCGNCAGCTGGCATAGGGTTCAAACGGCACCGCCTTATCCAGGGTCANTGTGATTTCGGCTATNTCGTTAAGGTGAAGTTCGCGGCTGGATAGGTGCTCGAAGGTATTGATGTTGTACTTGAATTTAATCTCGGAAATAGTCGCNTTCNCCCTGGCCGTACCCAGTTGCAGCCAGTAAGAGCGACCAACATAACCCTGCTCCTGGTCCATCCAGACCAGTTGNGCTTCAAACTGATCAGAGATTTCGCAGGGCGAGTCAGCAGCGGTTAGAACATCNCCCCGGGAAATNTCAATTTCACGATCCAGNGTNAGGGTCAATGCCTGATCNGTCAGTGCCAAGGGCAGATTCTTATCAGACAGAACCAGATCCTGAACCGTCGCGATCTCGCCNGACGGCAATGCCCTGANNTTATCACCCGGGGCGATCGNNCCNGCCACAACGGTCCCGGAAAANCCNCTGAANCCTCGGTGTGGTCGGTTCACCCATTGAACCGGGAAGCGAAAAGGATGCTCGGTTAAGCCTTTCCTGACTTCAACGGTTTCCAGNAANCCNAGCAGAGTNGGGCCCTTATACCATTTCATGTGCTGCGACCTGGCAATCACGTTATCGCCTTTAAGGGCCGACAACGGTATGGCCGATACTCCCTTGAAATTGAAATGCGCTGCCAGGCCTTGATAATCATCGACAATGGCGTCGAATACCGACGCATCATAGTTAACCAGGTCCATCTTGTTCACGGCCAGCACAACCTGCTCTATGCCCAGCAGGGACGCAATAAAGGCATGTCGCCGCGTCTGGGTGAGAATGCCCTGACTGGCATCAACCAGGATTAATGCAACATCAGCAGTT
>NZUN01000126.1 GCA_002697205.1 Gammaproteobacteria bacterium | reverse complement strand
TCACTGCCTGCGTCATAGACCGCCGAAGCAAAAAATTCCAAGCCGGGCAATGGAAAAAAAGGTACTGGACGGCCAAACCACTCAACCGATTTAATGCCTACAGTCTGAATGATGTTGTGTGTCTCCGGCGGACCCGGCGGAATTAACCCACCGTTGTCGCTCATGAACAAGATCAACGTGTTATTCAGCATGCCTTGTTCTTTGTAAATTTCGAGCACTTTTCCGATAGCTTGATCCAGTTCATCGACCATCGCAGCGTGACGATGGCGCACAGGATTGGGGTGTTCGGCTAACAACTTCGCGTATTTGGCGATCGTTTCTGCTGGCGCCTCGTTCGGTAGGTGGGGCGCTTGAAACGCCGCATACATTAAATTCGGACGATTTTTGTCTCTGGCTTCCAGCAGCATCCGTACTTCGTCAACCAGTAGATGGGTTGCATAGCGCTCTTCTCTGACAGTTACTCCGTTTCGCTGCCAGTCATAGCCACCACCGTGCACCTTGTTCCAGTAGCCGATACCACCCGTAAGTGATCCGTAAAAATGCTCAAAACCTCGCTGGTTTGGCAGCATAGCCCTCTTATAGTGGCCCAGATGCCACTTGCCCACCATAAAGCGTTGATAACCAACCTTGGCGAGATACTGCGGTAATATTTGCTCGTTCAGAGGCAGGCTAAGCTCACTGTTTTTGTTTAGCGGCCGATAAATACCAAGCCGCATGGGCACCTTGCCAGTCATCAAGGCTGCCCGCGTCGGGCTGCAAGACGGCTGCACATAGAATCGATCTAATTCGATTCCCTCGTGTGCAATGCGGTCGATGTTGGGTGTCTCGATGGGGCTACCGTGATAACCGACATCGTTCCAACCGAGGTCATCTGCCAGAATGATCAGAATGTTAGGTTGATTGGTTGGTTGGGCTGCGACGCATATGCTGACGAACCACAGAACAAACGTAATTGAACCTCTCATGCTTTCTTCCTCATATCCGCCGCGTAAATTTCGATGCTTGCAAATCAGAGGTCATTTAAGCCGTGCCTCTAGATTTCTAATCAGTCCGGATGCCTGCTCTTGCGTGTTGCAAAGGCCATACACGTGACGGTCAGGGCGTACTAACGCGATCCTCGCGTCATGTTGCCGGAACCATTGCTCGAACACACCATTGATATCAGTGCTGTTAGCGAGTGGGCCGATGGCGAGATGTGTTAATTCAAATGCGCTAGTCCTGATCTCCTTTAAGGAATTAGAGTCGACATTGAAACTGACCAAAGTGAATTCAGGACCAAGCAACTCATCCGAAAGAACGCTCGTCCTGGATTGACCCTGAGGTGTTACCTGTAACGTGCTTTGGGGGAGGGGTTGGCCTATCTGTGAATCCTGATCAGCCTTTGATACTGATTGAACGCTAAACAACCCAGGGCCCAGGCGCCAGCTTAAGTCGAAGCGTAAGAAACCAACAAGAAAAGGTAGCTGCTTGCCAAGCTTGAGATAACAGTCTCTGATAAACGAGGTGATAGGATTGCGGTTTTGAATAACACTTCCGTGGCCGACCGCTGTTTTAATGATTTCGAAGACGTGTGGGTGCCGTTCGCTAGTGTAGCTGGTGAGTATTTTTGTTGGGAGACTACCCTTTAGCACCTGGGCAAGTTTCCAGCACAGGTTGTGCGCATCCCGTATACCAGCACACATGCCTTGCCCGAGAAAGGGCGGCATTTGGTGAGCAGCATCGCCGAGAATGAATACCCGGTCTTGCTGAAACGTATCTGCGATGAGCGCATGAAAGTTATAGACCTTCGAACGAACGAGCCTGCCCATATCGGGCGTCAGATTCGGCGACAAACGATGCAGGTGTGGTGCCATCAGTTGACGTATATTCGCTTCATTTTCCAGAGAGTCAATGTCATCGCCTTCGTTTACCATAAACTCCCAGCGAATATGGTTACCCTGGCAAGGAACTAATGTTGCCGGCCGCTGAGGATTGCAAATCTGAAGGGCATTGCGCTTAAATTCCACGTCGTCAGGGAGCAGCCAGTCAACCACAAGCCATGGTTCGTCGCAGTCCAGGTCTTCCTGACTGATACCCATGAGTTTACGAACGCGACTATTGGCACCGTCGCAACCTAGCAAGTATTGTGTATTTACTGTGCGTCGAGTCGTCGAGTGGTCAGTAATCGAAGTTATTTCAATCTCTATTCCGTTTTTGGTCAGGGTGAAATTTGAGACACTCTCTTTTAAGGAGCACTCAACACAGTGATAGCGTGTAACACCTTCGCGCAGGTGCTTCTCTAAGGCAGGTTGGTTAAAAAAGTTACTATTGTCCCAGGCATGGATACGAGGTATTGCGGATAGATCTTGCCTGAATAAGTCCCAGCCGCGACCGTTAGTGAAGCCAATACTTGCCGCAGGCGCTGCGATTTTTGAGATTTTGTGGTGAAGCCCTAAAGACTGAAAAATGCGCATCACTTCACCATCAAAATGAACGGCTCTTGGAATGTCAAAAATAGTTGGGTTAGGCTCGACAACCAGAGTCCGGATATCAGCCGCGCCGAGCAGGTTTGCAGCGACTGCACCGGTAGGGCCATAACCTGCGATAACTACATCGTAGTCCGTCATAGGTGGTGTAACTCCCTTGCCTTATTATTTGAATTAGTGATTCCCTAAATCAAACCTTCATAACTACCGCCGTCGATCTGGAGATTCTGACCAGAGATAAACCCTGCCTGTGCGCTACACAGGTATGCACAGGCATCGCCAAACTCCTCTGGCTTCCCTAGCCGGTTCGCGGCGATGGTGGCTGCGATCTGTCTGTATGCTTCATCCATCGAGATCCCTTGTCGCTCGGATTGCATTGTCGCCATGAATTTTTGACGATCTGTGTCGATACGCTCAGGCAGTAAATTATTAATGGTAACGTTTGCGTAGGCGACTTCTGCTGACAAAGCCTTGCAGACCGAAGTCAATCCAGCCCGTGCACCCGTTGATAAACCCATGGGTGCTTTAGGTGTTTTCACCATTGCCGAAGTGATGTTGATGATACGACCAAATCTACGTTCCACCATGCCATCCAATACACTTCGGATCATTAACATGTGTGTGATCATGTTAGATTCCAATGCACCAATCCAAGCATCATGGTCCCAGTCTTTAAGCTGACCAGGAGGCGGGCCTCCATTATTAGTCACTAGAATGTCAGGTTGAGGGCATGCTTGAAGTAGAGCATCACGGGTTTCTGCTTTGTTCATATCCCCAAGCACTGATCGCACCTTAACACCGGAGCTGACACAAAGGTCGACAGATTCTGTTAGTGCTGCCGCATCGCGTCCATTCAATGTGACATTGACACCTTCACGTGCCAACGAGCTAGCACATGCTCTACCTAAACCTCTGCTCGAGGCACAGATAATGGCATTTCTGTTTCCAATTCCTAAGTCCATCGAATTAACCTTCTAGCTTGGTTGGTTCGTGCAGTTCATCTAGTTCATCCAGGAATTTGCGTGCCAACTGTTTCGCACGGCTTCGAATCTCGCCCAGTTCCGAAGGCTGTGCTTTTACCATCTCCATTAAAGTAGGCTCTAGTGCCGCCCATCCCAGTTCCAGCGCAAACGTTAGCGCCATTCTTGATTTGATTTCAATTACCGGCACCTTGTCACTGAAAGTTTCCATAAGGTGTAGTCGAACTTTTGCAGGTACCGACTTGCCCAGTCGTTCTTCGCGCGTCGCGGTATCAGGGTCTCCATCGAGCGCCATACGAACGAATGAACGCAAGTACAACGAATCTTGAGACAGCGTCAGTGATGGTGGTATTGGCCGACTCTCAGCACGCTCATTTGCATGTTCGTAGTGCTCTGTGGCGAGTTGTTCTGCAGCGGCGTTAACCAAACCCTGTTTTCCACCAAAGTAGTGGTGCACCTGACCGTGATTTACGCCTGCGCGTGTCGCTACGTTGCGAACAGTCATCGCGTTTGGACCCGACTCNGCGAGCATTTCACATGCAGCCTGGATCAGTTTGGCCTTTATGCTATGTTGATCTGGCAATTAGAGCCCCCGCTCATCGCCGAACGTTTCCATGTTAATTGAAGGTCCCCATTGTGAAGGNCCAGGCTCTGGCGCGGCTGGATCACCATCCTCGAGTATGTCGATGACCTGTGGAGGATGTGAGCTGTCAAAAACATCGCCGTCGGTTTGGTGCTCATGAATCTGGCCGAATGGAGAACGCCAGTAGTCGAATATTTGACTGCCTTGATAATGTCGGCCGATACCCCATTCCAGTTCGTAGCCTTTCTCCTCCAGGAGTTCATGCCCCCTGAACACGTCGTCNAGGTCGATCATTTCGAANGACACGTGGTTCAAACCGGGCACACCATTTGACTGTGATTGTGCTGGCAAAAAGAAGATTGAGTGGTGATCTGCGGGNTGATCTCCACGGTCACAGCGACAAAAAATGCCAAACAGTGGGCCCTGCTCACCNCCAGGGTGTAAGTANTCGCTGGCAATAATCCCGAGGTTGGCGTTGTACCAATCAAAACTNCCCTTCAGATCTGTGGCGTTCAAACCGTAGTGAGCATATCTCTTGATGCGTGGGGCGCTGCCTTTCTGNAATCGCTTAATCTGATTGATGCGACGAAATTGAGAGAAATCNCCAATATTGGTCTCTTCTGACGAAACATCTGCCTCTCGTGATTCGATGCCAAAAACGACGTCTACGCCGATNCTATCGGGGTCATGNCCACGGGTGATGTAGCCGCCGCCTGGCGCATCTAGTGCTTCGACATCACTGAATCCGTCTGTGGAGCTTATTTTTTNTAGATCATCCATAGAGAGTGCTTTNAACGCCGTGGCGAGNAATTTTTTCTCGCCCAGTCTACTGACATGGATGTAAGACTGTGGACCATCGCCGCGCATGTATAGCGTGTCCTCGGTACGGGCGACACGTGTCATGCCAAAGTCAATTAGGAATTTTTCTTGCAGATCTAGATCGGGCACCTGTAGCGTGCAATAGGCCACGTCATCTACNTTTATCACTGGGTTCATAGGTTTACCTTGTTGGATGCTCGTTCTAATAATGGTAGACGAGCCAGATTGACCTGTCTAGTCAAGTGACTAGTATAGTATCAGTGGGTTTAGCGATATCTTTTCCTTTGCTGGTTTAGCGCTCGACTCTCGANGNGCGTCTTCGCCTTAGAAACAGCCTGGATTTGGGAGCAGATCTCACAGGGTCATAAGCAGTCNGCGGACTGATTTTTACTGATGGTCCTTGCCCCGGAAACGNTTATCTGGNAGNGGCGGTTGAGGATGANATCTCNATCAGCCTANTGCAACAGCGANTAAATGATCTNTGTACATCGTCAGCCCATATGGTCACACTAAATCACCACCTCTTATCACCTTACATTCTTCTTACGTTGAATAAGGTGCGATACNCTCTCGGAAGAATTTCTTANTATGCGCTCTTCTTGTGTTTTGCTTAAGGCNGGGAATTGTTTTTCGAGCATTAGGTGCGCATATCCATGGACGTAACACCAACCGATGACAATATCTGACATTACATCTTCTAAGTGAACCCTCTGGTCAAGCTCCTCTACCGCAANTTCAGGTTCGCCGCGTTGACGTAAAATCACATTAGTTAGTTCTGACAGTGTTTTTCGAGCCGCTGACNTCAGCCGACTGGATGCTAGATCAAGTAGATCACCACGAAACATAATCCTGAAGTGCTCGGGATAGTGTACTGTAAACGTCGAATACGCTTGGGTTATCGCTAAAAATTCGGCGTCTAGGTCCTCTGCACCAGAGAGGCCATCCAGAAGGTGCTTTGTTAATCGATCAAAGCCCATGGCAGCAAGCTCCGTGAGAAAACCCCNNGTATCTCCAAAGTGATGCTTTGGCGCCGCGTGCGATACCCCAGCACGACGGGCGCAGGCCCGTAGCGTAAAACCTCTGAATCCTTTCTCAGTAAGCACCGCTTCTCCAGCGGNAAGTAACGTCTCGCGAAGAGAGCCGTGATGATAATTCTGCTTTATTTTGCTCATGTTTGCTCAATCAAAATTGATATTNTATGCTTTATCTTGACACAGTCAAGATTTCGTATTAATCTATCTTTACGGTGTAAAGATAGAGCGAAAATTTGCTAGGNACGGGCAAAGCCTACGGGCCATTAAGAGTCCTTTGGTTTCAAAAAGAGGATTCTTAGAATGTGGTTTTCCAGAATGAAGNTACCAATGTCGGCACCGTTATCCAGCACGGCGTTTTGGCTAATGATCTTCCTTAGTGTCGTAATTGGTCTCTATGCCTTTGTGGCCCTAATCGGACTTCAATTTGCGACTCCAGACCTTTCGTTAAAGTTTGAGCATTGGCGAAGTGCAATATCCTTGCATGCCGTCGGTGGAGGAATCACCCTCCTGATTGGCGGCTTTCAATTTTGGCCATGGGTTAGGTTGAATCATCCCTCTATCCACAAAAAAATGGGTCGCATCTACCTTCTATGTGTTTTCTTTTCCGGGGTGGCAGGCCTATTGCTAGCGCCAACATCTGATGGGGGTGTATCCGCACATTTTGGGTTCGGTTTACTAGCGATTTGTTGGTTGTTTAGCGGCCTACAAGCCTATCTGTGCATTCTTAGAGGGGATATAGATGCNCATAAAGTTTGGATGATACGAAATTTTTCGNTTACTTTTGGCGCGGTCACCTTACGATTATATATGAGCCTATTTAGCGTTNTTGATGTCGATCCTTCGGAAGCTTTTCAGGCAGTTGCATGGCTAGCGTGGGTGCCTAATTTAATTGTNGTCGAGTGGTATTTGATCTCGAAAAAACAAGAGCAGCACTTTGTCGGTGNAGAGTTGTAAGAAAAACCGTGGTAAGTATCGGTCTGCTTAAACACATACCATTTATGATATGTCTGCNATGTCCGTCGTCAAACAAATGGAACAGATGAGCATTTCATATGGTGTTGACGGGGTACAAGGAGTATCTGAACTACTCAAACACCGCACAGGCCGCAGCCAATTCCGTCACCGCTTGCTCCAGGTTGGCCGGTGTCAGCTTGGCAACACTNTGCTCAAGCAAATCACGCAGTGTGCCGGCGTCCTCAGGCGTCATATCGCCGTCGCTGACTGCCTTGGTAATGGCGCTGATCGACTGGCCTATCCCGAATNTCTTTCCATTCACACATTCTTNCCATGTCGCTATTTTGACTGATAACAATCGATGGAATATCCGCATCTGGGCCCATTATGATATGGTTTCCCAACAGACCGCCTTCCGCCCTAGGCTGGCCCCAGATCTCAATCCTTAACGACAATGAAGACCTGTTATACAATTCAGATTCGGGCGCTATAAGGCAAATCAAAGACCATCTGCGCTGGCAGGATGCGATCAGATTGTCTGCCTGTTAATGGTAAGGCTATATCAACATAAACCTCGGTCAACAGGAGACACCATGAAATTTCAAGGCCTCGGACTTTTACTAGTCATACTGACCTCCTGTTCTGCCGATTTTATCCCGTTCTCAGGTGGTGCGCTGGAAGGCAATCTAGTAACAGCCCCCGACGACTGGACTGAGGTCAGTGCTGCTGAGGTAATCCAACTCGAAACAAATCCAGCTGAGCCGTATTCAGTGAAATTATGGATTATAGGGCACGGCAGACACCTGTATGTGCATGCCGGTGCGAACAGAACGACCTGGGTTGAATATATCGAAAATGACCCTCGGGTAAAATTGCTTATCGGCGAAAATCTCTATGAACTGGTGGCTAAACGAGTCACCGATGCCAGCGATTTTAAGACCTTCAGCGATGTCTATGAGGGGAAGTACGGTAGGCGACCGCGAAACGAAAACGTAACAGAGGCGTATCTNTTTCGCCTCTTATCAAGAAGTTAGGGGTTACTAAAATGCAGGTCTATGGCGCTGATCATTCACCCTGGGTCCAGGCAGTGCTACTCGGCTTGCACGATAAAAAACATGCCTACACACTGACCACCGTCCCCCCTTTAGCGTTATTGTTTAAATCCGGCGTGATGATGCCGGCGGCAAAAACANGCGACACCCCATGGCTGCTTGAGTCAGCAGATATTCTCCAGCAGATTGGTTTTGGTGAAGTTTCCAGGCAAGACATGGANGCCATCAATCATTCGTGGCGAGGTGTTTTACACCGAACCGACAGGGCCTTCAGGTTTTTCAACGGGTTCAGTCGCATTCGTGATCCATCGAGCTCAATAACGACGCGTCTATTGCACCACTTCCTGCGAAGTTTTGTTAGCTNCTACATGTTCCTGTTGATTCGAACANTGGTATTTTTCCGCGGCACTGGCGACCCTGACAACTTTGGCGACCAGTTTCTCTACTTCGAACACAAGCTCAATGAGGCCGGCCCCTTTCTTGGTGGCGCATCAACCAGCACCGCGGACCTTATGTTGTTCGGCATCATTCAGTGCCANAGCAGCATTCCAGTACCACCGTTAAAAGCCCTACAAGATGATCCAAGGCTCAATAAAATCAGGACATGGATCGCTGCCATGCAGGCGCGTTTTGCTGATTACGAGCATCTTTACTCGAGTCGCTTTTTTCACCCCTCAGTAAAGCCTGCCGAGTCGGCTACTGTCACTGACCGAACCGTTTTCTGGCTAGGAGCNCTGACCATGTTCATTTTGTTCCCAGTTACGGTTCCGCTGGTTGCAATTCTTGCAGGGAAGGTAAAGCGCCCNTTGCACCCATTAAAGAATTGATCACTGTGTTAAATATATGGGNTGGTTTTGGAGAGAAACCACTTTGTCCGGATCCCCCCCACTTCAGNAGATGNGACTCCTGCTGCTACAGGTATTACTAATTTGNAGNGGTGNAGTGTATANGGGACTGTCTTAAGCATTACTGCGTGTCTCAGGCNCCTGCAGGCAAGATAGACTGGAGCAACCCTATGCAAAAAAACGTCTCTTAGAATTTAGTGCTAGTGGTGCCATATGGGCTGACGTGATACAGANTGGGNTTAAACACCTAGCCGTTGANGCCAAGCNTAATGCTTGTTTTCATATTCATAAGATTACTTCTATGTACACATGTCATCTCTTAAACAAATCAATAGTTTATGTTAATTCTGTCGNTAGCCGAAAGTCTCGGTNGCGAAATTCCCGCTCTTCTTAACTCTGAAAGTATCTTNTTGAATTACCACTTNCTCTTTTCAAATTTCTCGTCTTTTNNCNCTTTGGAAAATNGAACTTATAAAGCGTAGGAGCATTATTATCGTCATTAAACTACTTATAATCTCACGTTTTGNCANCGCGTAATCGTAAGATTTGTATAATCCGNTNATAAATGAGATCTGTNANCGTCAAGGTGTTACCGCCAACCGTNTTTACAAATTGGATCACTACCGTATCAATATCTTTGTGATAGCGGGCTATGCTGTAATAGCCTAGCACCCAGCCTGTGTGCTCATACTCATAAATTGACGAGTATATTTCCTGTTCTTTATCAGTAAGTAGTGTGCCATCATTTANGGCTCTTAGAAAAATACCCACATCTTCAGCGGTTGCNANATAACCTTGATCAAGTTCTTTAAAGTCGTCGTCGTANCCAANGTAATAGCCGCTCATAAGTTCTTCTAAATCAATATCATCCATGGAGAGAAAGGTTTGCTTCAGACCNAGTAGCACCAATATCTCATCTTCAATAAATTGTCNGTGATCATAGCCGAGCGTCTTNGCTATTATCTTGCCAAGTAGTAGGTAATTGGTATTGGAATAGTTGTAATCACTNCCTGGCTCNAAATCTGCCGGGGTATCTAAAACTAACTTTAANTTCCGATCACCGCCGATTGACCGCTCTGACCAAGAAAAATCATCATGATCTGTGTAATTTGGTATGCCGCTTCGGTGTTGNACCATCATGCNCAAAGTAATTTGCTCAGCATACTCGATGCGCCCCACGAGTGAGGGTAAATAGTCTGCTAGCGTTTTATCCAGAGACAGGCTGCCCCTCGCCACAAGTTTTGCTACTGCTGATGCATTATATAATTTTCCGATGCTGGCAATTTTGAAGAGTGCATTTGGGTGTGCGAGAATTTTTTTATCTCTATTATGCCAGCCGCTGGCATAATACTCTGCTTTCTGCCCCCCCTTCTGGGTATAAACAATTATGCCATCTAAGCCGTGATTAACAGCATCATCAACCTGCNCTTGAATGGTCGANGGGAGAGGTGCAAAATAATAAATCGCAGCCTCCCACGGAGCGAATNCATATATACTGGTGNCTGTTACAATCGCTGCAGCCACTCTCATTATNAGTTTTTTCATTTTCNCTNGATTATTAACAAAAACGTAGGNGGGCTATAATTAATAGTGGTGACTTCATTTTAACNCACGACTAGCTTGCACNCTAAAAGTTAAATAACCTATAAAACAAATCAGTCGTAAATTCTTTTATCAAACCNGATTAACAAATTCGGGAANANTAAAAAATCTATCACCAGGGCCAACAAAAAGGCGATTGAAGAAAATCTGGCAAAGTCATGGAGCGGGAGAAACGAAAGCGTGTTGAGNACCAAGAAACCAGCACAAAGAACCATAGCCATAATAATAAGCGCAAAACCCACCGTCTCGAAGGCATAGATGACGGCCTCTTCCGGCCCTAATTTCATATCCGTCCTGGCAAGATTATACTTGCTCAAAAGGTGAACGGTGAAATCGACAACAATGCCCAAGGTCGAGCCCATACCAATGGCGACCATAAAGCTGACTTTTTCGAANACAAGTGCCCAAACCCCGAATGCCACGGCTATCGGCAAGATATTAGGAAAAACTGACAGTAACGAAAATAATGTAGACTTAAAAAACAGACCCAATATAACNGTGATTAAAACAACTCCAATAAGCAAGCCGGTCAACATTTGGTTGATGACTATGCCTCCGAGATAGGCGTAGACNACGCGAAAGCTAGATGGAAGAGAAATCAATTTGGCTAAGCCACTGTGCTTCAGATAAGCGGCAACTTCAGATTCAAATTGCAGATATTCGTTTGAACTCATATTCTTGAGAGACGCTGAAATCTTGGTCGAGCGTCGGTCTTGACTGATCGAGCTGTTTAAATCCAAGCCGAAGGGTAAAGACATCTCATAGAAAAACAGATATTGAGCAGAAAGCTCACGGTTTTCGGGTATCGTATACCAGGCGGGATCATCGCCATGCATACTCTTATTCAACGTTTTCATCGTATTGGCTAATGAAGTGACATGGATGACGGCCTTCTGATCCTCCAACCATTTGGTGAATNGGTCAATCTTAGCCAGAAACACCGGATCGGAGATTGAGTCTGAGTCACTCGTCGCTANAAAACTNACTGGAAAAGTACCACCCAATTTATGATCGAGCCAGATGGTATCCTTTGCAAAGCTTGAATAATTCTCAGANTACATCTGGGTAGGATCATCATCCATTTTGTTGAGCGGAATACACAGTATAAGTANGACGGAAACTGCAGGNACAGCCCAAAATATAGTCCTGNCATTACTGATACTAAATCTGGCTATATTTTTAGCAAATTTCGTCTGAGACTGCGTTCTTTTCGGTGCCTTCAGATTAAAGAAAGAAATTAAGGGNGCTAAAAACAATATTGTGAATATAAATGCCAGCGAGACTCCNATCGCGACGCCGTTACCCACTAGTCTCAAAGGATAAANTTCGGTTAAATTAAGGCAAAGAAAGCCTATGGAAGTTGTCAAAGTAGTCAAAAACAGNGGTTGTAGATTTAGGCTCAGACTCCNAATCATCGATTCTTTGCTGGAATACCCGTCCTCGACATTCTGAAAGTAAATGCTGAAGACATGCACACAATCCGCCAGGGCNAGTGTGGTTATCAATATTGGTATGGTAATAACAAGTTGATTGAGCACTGCCTCTAGGTGGCCCATACTGCCAAAAGCTGATAGTAAACTCATGAAAACAACAGATATTGCCCCGATAATCGCCGCCACACTCCGCAATAGAACAAAAACCGAAGCAAATATCAGTAGCAGCATAGTCGGCATTACGATGGGAACTTCTGATTTGATTAATCTGGGGCTCAGGTACTCTATATACGGTATACCCACTAGCCGAATATCTAGCTCGGGGTTCGATAACCGCACCTCATCNAAATAGTTCAATAAATAGGTGAAGGTCTCAGTTAACGCCGCTTCCTGACCGACCAGGGGTGGGTCCAAAGTAATGCTAATGATCGTGGTCTTTTTGTCTTTTGAGATAAGCGATCCAAAGATCGCCTTTTCTCCCTCAACCGCTTTAGCCCTCTGCTTTATCAGTGCTTCATCGAGATCGAGGGCATTTTCAATGAATGGTTCAACCATCACGTCATCATCTATCGACCTGACGTAAGAGTAGTTAGTGATTGAATCCGTTCTCACCGAATGGGGTATAGTCCAGGCCTTCTCGGTCATGGTCTCCAGAACGTCCAGCGTACGTCGAGTAAAAACGGATTTATCCGTGGTATTTACTGCAATCACAACGTTCTCGGTTGGAATAAATGTCTCATCGATGTATCTGGCCAGTTTAGCCGTGCTATTGTTCTCCGGAAACATATTTTCTATATCCGGATTAAACGTGAGCTTCGGTAACCCCTGCACACAAACCAGAAGAACAACCAAGCACCCGATTATTGAGAAAACCCGCTTCTCAATAATCAACTGGGACAGGTAAGTCGAATTAAAAAATTTGCTCATGAATCAGTTTCCCCGGCAAAGTAAGAATAAACCATGTTTTATACGGGATTGCCAATTACCTCCCTAGCTTTTGACCGGCCATATAGATTCAGAACTGGGTTAGCCTCGGCTTTAATACAACGAACTTTGCTGCAGATTTAGCCAAAACCCGGTATCTTGGGCCGATTGCTATTCTTTGAGGGTACAGACAACTTACCGCTGAAGCGGTGCACGCTAGCAAGAAACTTTAATGGCTGGTTCGACCTGCTGTTGCCTATGCTCGGGGAAAACGGATAGGCTACGGAAACCATTGACTTCATCACTAAAAAGGAAACGATGAGATGCTGAATCACGTCATGATCGGTTCAAACGATATCGACAGAACAAAAAATTTCTATAACGCTGTACTGGCGGTCCTGGGAGCGGGAGCCCCCATGGCGCATGTGAATGAAACAGGGCAGACTCGCCTTTTCTATATTCATGATGGCTCTACCTTTAGCATTAGCGAACCCATCAATGAGGAACCCGTCAGTATTGCCAACGGCTCTACCATCGGCTTTGTCTGCGATTCACCGGAGCAGGTAAAAGCATTCCACGATGCCGCCATCGCCAACGGGGGTATCAGCGTGGAAGATCCTCCCGGCCCTCGGGACGGTACGATGGGCGTGATGCATCTGTGTTATTTCCTGGACCCAGACGGTCACAAAATTTGCGGCATCCATCGACCAGCCTAAGCCTAATGAATGTCACCTGCAGGGAATGATCTTTGCATTTCTGTTGTCGAACGGATCGGCATGAAATTTCTCAAACAGGTTCAATATCCAGACGAGCAAGAGCTTATCTGTTTTTACGTCATCGAAAGTTGGCCTTGGCGCTGTTGCTAGTTGCCGGTGAAAATCCGGTCCAGGTGTTGAATAATGCGTCTGGGTTTCGTTGAGCCGCCCTCTCTCGTGCCAGAATGGCCATGCCAGAGGGTAGGATATGATGCCAGGTATTCATGCGTCAGAAAAACTGTGTCGANNGTTTGNTACNCATCTCCTGTCAGACTTNNACCGCNTAGGANGCAGGAATTTCNGGTAATTTATGGGGTCAGCAAATGAGCGCTAGCGGTTGTTATCAACCACCACNGGTGATCGCCGCGCGAATNCGNCNGTGTTCNGCNCGCGANAGATCATANAAANTTGCNGCNACTACAGTNANGCCGATCATCAGCAGAACACCAGGCCCCATCGCCATNGCNAGAGTCCGCAGAGATTCGGGATTAATCGTCTCCACCGTTGCNTTACGTTGNATNCCCGCCAGATCTACTACGATNCCNGAGACCACGATACCAAAGCCGCCAATCGCCTTNGCCGCAAACGATGAAGCAGCAAANTAGATNCCTTCGTTTCTGCTGCCGTGTTTTTCCTCATGCTGGTCGGTAATGTCAGCGATCATCGAACCTATCATGACTGTCAGAACGCCGATACCCATGCTGCAAATGGCGTTGGANGTCATCACAAGATAAAACAATAAAGGGTCGCCTGGTTTCGGGAANAGCTCCAACAGNCTTAGGATGATAGGCAAAGTATTCCAGAGCGCATACCANATGAGTCCGCCCATCAGCAAAGTTTTCTTTTCCTGAAAGATACGCCCCAATGGCGCTGCCAGCCCCGCACCCAGAAAACTGCCCAGAATAGAGGCTGGAAAACTNAGCCCGATCAGCTCCAGACTGAATTCAAAGTAAAGGGTACCCAGATAAATCGACAAGGCNGAAACCATACCCATGGTCATACCAAAAAGCACAGCAGTTANAACAACGGCCTTAAANGATCGCAATCCGAAAGCCATACCTGCCTCACGCATCACCTGCCGCAAACTAAAGCGATGGCNGTTGGGGTTGGCCTGNGGCAAATACGGAATGTAGCTATGTGTTCCATAGGCTGTCAAAAGAACACCGATGAAAATGACNATAGAGAACATCCCCGCNAATCTTGGATAGGCTGCGGGGTTTAACTGNCCATTCGGGTATTCAGGCGTCGCCCCGAAAAATATCTGCAAACCGATCAGGAATACCATCAATGTACCAACGGACTGCAACACTGATCGAAGAGACGACAACAATGTCCGCTCGTGGTAGTCGGTAGAAAGTTCAGCTGTAAGCGACGTGTGCGGGATAGAATAGACGGACTGTGTCGTTCGAGTCAGCACTGAGAACACGACCAGCCAGATAAACACCTGCGTTTCGGTAAGGCCCGCAGGCGGCGAAAACAAAAAGTAAAAACAGAGCGCAAAAGGTGCAGCAGCGGNATACATAAACGGATGCCGCCTGCCCCAACGATGNCGGANGCCATCGGACCAGGAGCCAATGACNGGATCACTGACCGCATCGACCAATAGCGCGACAACAATCGCCAGACTGGCNAGAAACCCAGATAAGCCCAATACCTGATTNTAGAAAAACAGCAGGAAAAACCCGAAAGCTGTTGACTGCACGCCTTCAGGTATTTGTCCCGCAGCGAACATAAGTCGCACTCGCCAGGTTAATGTTCCGGCTGTCGGGGTGGTCACAGGCTTTCCCCTTACTCAGTTACAACTAGTCAGGCGATTATCGAGAACTTCNCTGAGTNGTCCNGTTTAAAGTGTTACTGCAAAGAAGCTGTCACTGGTTTTACAAAAAAACATCGGCTCAACGACTTCAGCAGCGCTCCAAGACCATAACTCACTGTGTTCTACGAATGCAAAATTATCGATACCCGTTGTAGGCCGAATCTNGTTAGCNGAGNNAGANNAGGAACNATAAAACCTNGTCAATACTTTCAAATGCTCCTAGGTCATCGATAAAGCTACTTTGAACGAGGGTNGTGGTACTTTCGGGCAATTCAGGGAACGTGGTTCAGTCGTTCTATCCCCATTTTTCAGCATCAGTCTTCAAAATCCGAAACTTGTGTTTTATGAACCCCTCCATAACTAGCTGGAGAATAATGGGCACTTCTTAAAACCCAACTACCACTTTCTTTTACCCAGTTCATTGTCACTCGAGTTCGGTAATCGCTCATGGAGTCANCGCTGCCGACCATGCCTTCTGAGTAAAACCTTACATGAACCACGTCATCGGCAATGGCGGTTGCTTCAGGATAAAAATAGTGGGTAAATGCATCACCACTTTTTTCCCAATAGGCAATGGTCTGCGTGGCCTCAGGCTTGTGGAAACTACCNTCAGAGTTAGTATCTAAGGTTCCGGCTTTACTAGACAAAGCAATAACAGTTTTAAAGTCCCTGCTATTTCGTGCATCCATATAAGCNGATAAAGCCTTCAAGACCTCTGCTTCACTTGAGTCTGCAAAGCTAAAAGTGCTCATGCTCATCATCGCTACCACACAGACTAATTTTAACTTATCCATTCCTGCCCCTTATATTGAAAATTAATATGACATGCATAAATTAAGACAGCTGTATCATTAAGGTGGCACAGCGCACCAGCAGATCTCTACATGGTTTGTCAGAAATGCACATAAGACAAANTGCTGGTCAACCTTCGCAAAAAAGTTATTTTTGCTGCGAGNCACNTTAGGAATACAGAGCATGCTCAAACTAGCGCAGTCATCTCTCGTATCTAGCTANAAAGTATCTATCCACGATCACGGTTAATCAACCTTAGTTCGATTTTGGTTNTCTGTTTGGTTAGCGCNGCAAAGAGAGGATGGACTCGNCGGTTAACACCGAAGATCANAGCAGAGTTGAAGCCGTGGCTGGGTTNAACAAGNCTCTACAAGGTGCTCCAAAAATTTCATATTGACAATGATCTACTTAAGGAGGAAAGTTAATCTCTAAGGTAAATAAATCTAAAAAAAAATAACTGTGACGGAGACAAAATTATGTTGCATCTTGAACGAAGTAGCCCCCTTTCCACATTGATTATAGTACTGGCCGGATTGATCTTTACACCAAATATCTTTGCCGACGATGCGGACGATGTAATGTCGATCGTTTACCAATACGGCGATTCAGAAAATGATCTGGCGGCCCAGGCGAAGCTGATGAGATCGGATCGCGTCTATATTAGTCAAGGATTGCGTCAAACCGACCAGGCGAAAAACATGGCCAATCAGATTGCCATTAGTAAAGCGAGAGATGCTCTGAACGGTGGAAAAACGAAGATTACTACGACCATCGAAGGAGCCGTAGTCTCTATTCACGGCGACGTTGCAGTCGCCAGTTTCGTGCGATGGTTTACTTTCTTTCCGCACAACCAGGCACCAAATACAGCCGCACCGGCATGGGTTACGCTGGTCCTGATCAAAGAAGGTTCCAGTTGGCTGATCAAGCACACCCACCAGTCACCGGTCGGCAGTAACTAGAGGTTGATTTGCGGCCGGGTTAGGCTGGCTGCAATCCACTTGTTTAAGCAGCCCGGCAATGCCCTTCTGCTGGGTTTGCTTGGGTTTCGCGGGTATCGCAAATGAGCGAATGCGTTTTCAATGGGTCGCCGTGACACAGCCAATGAGTTCTGCGCCAATGATCACTAGCAGCAAAATACAGGTATAGCGCTGCCCAAGCATTGCAATGTGTCTCGGGCACCCGCAGACAGGATCAACCAGCCTCAGCAGAGGCATTGCAAAAGTACGCCTGTCGAACACAGCTTCTTATTCTATTTAAAACTGTTTCATGAATCAGGGCACTATCGGTCATACCTGGGTTTGACGACTTACTGTGCAAAAGCACCGGATTAGAATGTAATATTACTGTTTTCCACGCCATTAAAAAATGAGTTATAAAGGAACGGCAATATGGCCAGATATTTTACAAAAGACACACTATCCTGGGAAGCGTCGACGGTCCTGGGCGGAACAGTTATGAATAAAAGCGTCGTTTGGGAAGGTGACCATGACACCCGCTCAGCTTTTTTTAGAATGCCGAAAGGCATGAGTATCCCAACGCATACCCATCCCAAGTGGGTACAGGTAATGGTGCTGCAAGGCGAAATGGAAGTTAAAGCTGATAAAGAAGGCAGCGTGCGCATTTCGCAGGGCGGCTGTTATTTCGTTGAACCAGGTGACACCCACATGGAAACAGCCACCGAAGACACTTTGGTGCTGGTTACCCAAGGCGAGGACCGCCCTGATTTTCTCTGCTGATGAACCCGACTGTGCGTATCTGTGCCTTTGCACCTTTCTCCCTGTCGTTCATCCTCTGTGTTTGGTTCCTGCTCCCTGTAGTTCTCCTACCGCCCGGTAGGCCGCATCGATCGCGGCCTGTACATAGGCGTAAGCCTCAGAGTCGGAGTTAGCAATACTGATCCGGCCAATAGACTTGCGACCCAATTCATGAGGCGCCTGCCCCTTTTTCCAGTCGGGGTCGTAGAGATCCATGTATTCATAGGCGCAACCGTGGGACCAGCGGTTTAAGGTAATCTCTGCGATATCACGTTCTGCATCAAAACCATGGTTGCCAAACATACCGGTAAGCTGCTCGCGGATCGCATCCTCGTAGTCGGAAAATGAGGTCGTAAGGAGTCTGTACCTGCCCAAACGAAAGAGGTCGCGTCCCGACTGACTACCGTCACCCTTCGGCGCAGGCATATGCCCCATAAACATCACCATGGGGTCCTGCGGCCCGGTCGGCGGTCGATAGGCTCCCAATGCCACTGGCGGTGCGTGAGCGACCAATTCGAAGAAGCTGCCGGGGCACTGATACACTGATGCACCCCCTTGTCGCGCGGCGCGGCCGTTTTTCAGCACAACATTCGCCCACACAAACGGCACCTTAACACCATAAACCAGGCTTTCCTTTTGCGCCTGGGGCAACTCTGGACAGAGATGTGGAATCATGCCGTTATAGCCGGCGAGGATACAATGCCTGCCCTTCACCTTGAATGCCTTGCCACCACTAACGTAGCTCACATCAACCCCATCATTGTCCTGATTGGCAACGTTAACGGCGGTGCTGTTTAGCCGCACGCGAACC
>NZUN01000125.1 GCA_002697205.1 Gammaproteobacteria bacterium | reverse complement strand
TTTGGTTCATTTTTGAACAAAAAAAGCGCAGATAAAGTTCTCTAGCTAACCTCGAGTACATTGTCTATGTATTATCGCCTATGTTTTCAAATCAATAGGTATGCTGATAGCTCGGCATCTTGCAGCGCTCGAGCGAAGATAAACCTGATGGCCTTTGTCGGTGGTGTGATGGTTTAGGATCACCAGATTTTGTTTGTAGCGAATACCTTCGGTCAATCTGAATGTCTCAATAAAGCTTCGGTATCGCCAAGGTCTCTGCGTAGCGTCCTCGCGCCAAGAAAATAATGGGCCGCTGCCCATAAATTCGCCAGTACCGCCATGCACAGGGCGTAGCGTAGCGAGTGAATGGCAAAATTGGGTGCTAGCAGGTCGCTGGCAATACCTACAAAATAGGGCCCCAGTCCCATGCCTATAATGTTCAGCATGAACAATAAAATGGCCGATGCTACCGCCCGCATCCTGAGCGTGACCAGCCCCTGCGTCATAGCAAAAGAGGGGCCAAGATACATGCCGCCGAGAATAGATACCACGAATAGTGAAGGGATAACCGCCCACAGCTCATCGTACAGGTAAGCCGTCAGTTGGAAAGGCACCATGATCAGAGTGGATAAGCCGCAGACCCAGAGATACCAGCGGCGATCACCCGTTCTATCAGAGATTTTATCACCGAGAAAACCACCAGCAAAAGTTCCAATAGCACCGATGCCGGAGATAATAGCTAACCAGCTACCGACTTCAGTAATAGGCATTTCATGACTTCTGATTAAAAAAGGTGCGTTCCAGGTACCTGCGCCGTAACCGACAAAAGCATGTAGACCAGCAGCAAAGCCGATGTGACGGAATGATTTTTTGGTCCAGAGAAATCGAAATACGTCCTTCATCGCTGGAGGCGCAGTGCCGTCTGGTTTAATTTCGCGTTTTTCTGAAAGTCCCCTGGGCGGTTCTTTTAGCGTTGCAAGGATTAAAAACGCGACGAAAATCCCCGGAATGCCGACCAGGAAAAAAGTCGTACGCCAGCCGAGTTCTTCGGCGCCCCAGCCACCAACAAAGTTTCCAACCATGGACCCAAATGGGATGCCAAGCGCGTAGATAGATAAGGCTGTGGCCCGTGATTCGATAGGGAAGTAATCGGATATCAGTGAGTGCGAGGGTGGGCTGGCTCCAGCCTCGCCAACGCCGACACCGATCCTCGCGATGAGTAATGTGATGAAGTTAGATGCCATACCACACAGGGCGGTCATGGCACTCCAGATTATCATGGAGATGGCAAGTACTTTTACCCGAGACCAGCGATCAGCAAGCGCTGCAATGGGAATGCCCAGAGTTGCGTAAAACAGGGCAAATGCCAGTCCTCCCAGCAGCCCAAGTTCTGAATCAGAGAGGCTCAGGTCATGCTTGATGGGTTCCAGCAGGATTGCCAGGATCGAACGATCAATAAAATTAACCACGTATCCCAGGAATAGAACCCCAAGGGCATAGTTTCTGTAGCGGGGTGGAAACAGCGCAGAAGTGGAAATATTGCTCATTAAACTTCATAAATCATTAAACTCTAGCACGCACTCTAGCACAGCGAGATGTCTGTAAGGGCATCGCCTGCAGATTTATCAAATCATTGTGAGTGGCCGGATCGTGGCGCGGCGTTTATGCAATTGATAGGTTCTGTGCAGTGGATCACGCAGCGCCTGGCAAAATTGCGTCAATCCGAACGTTGCCCTAGGGGCAAAACCAGCTACTGATCGGGACCTGCCAGATTGCCAGAAATAGCTGATTATCCAGGTCGTGGCGAATTACAGTGTTGCCCTTCTCATAGCTGACACACGGTTCAAGCAGGCCATCGTTGCGGCGCTAGTTCTTGGTTTGATTACTCAGCGCCTGGTCTCTCACTTTCTGACCGATTGCCTTGATTTTGTCAAATTCGACCCGTCTTTTTTTTATCTTGGCTTCGGGTATGCGATCTACATTCTGGAAGTCTAGCTTCCAATCTGAACTGGCGGACCAGCGCTGCGGCGATTGGATAGTGGTGCGCGGCGCCGGCGCTGTTTCTAACATTCTGAAGGCGAGTTCCAGTGTCGCTGTCTGGGAGTCAAGATCATCTGGTTTGCCTGCCGAGTTGCCTAGCGGGAAATCGCTGAAGACGAATCGTGGGACCCCGCAATGCTCAACGATATCCTTGGCACTGCCTAGGATAACCGTTGGGATACCATGGGCCTCGAGATACCTGGCTGTCAGACTCACGGTCTGGTGGCAGACAGGTCAGTTGGCAGTAAGAATAGCTAGATCGACCTCATCCTCTGTTAGCAGGGCCAGTATATCAACGCAATCCTGTTCAATCGTGGTGACTTGGCTTCTATTGGTTGGCGTGCCATAGAACCTTGCTGCAACCGCCTTGATACGACCCTGCTGGGCCGCCGCCGTTAGGGCCTTAAGCGGGAAAAAAGAATTGAGGTCCGTGGCGGTAGAGTATTTTCTATCGTAACCCAGGTGTGAGATCCCAAGGAAACCCGGGTTTGAGGTTGATTGGCTGTAGGCTTTGTAGAATTTTGCCTTAGCATTGTAGACTGCACCAGCGCCTTGATCGCCTGCGCCTTCCTTAAAAGGAGCAGCCGTTGTGATCAGGGCTACCCTGGCTTGATCCAGGGTGATACCTAAAGGCTTAAACGGAACATCGGCGTATTGAGCCCAGCGATAGGGGTTTCCATAACCCAGAGCAAGATAATAGTCGCGCAGTCTCTGCATGTAGGGTACGGCAATGTCATGTTCTTCAGTGAAGGCGGCAGTTTGTTTGCTGTTCATGGATCACCTGCTGTTGGTGGTAAGGCAAGAATCGGGTTCTTTCTTCTGCCCTGCCTAGATATCTGATTTGGCTGCCAAGGATACTCTCCATTAGCTCTCCATATGGGTGTCAAGTCAACGATTGAAGATGAAAAATGGTTTGCATATCCGGTGTTTATAAAATGCCACTGAATATATTAGTTTATCTAGTTCGGATATTCATGGTAATTTGTCTGAATGATAGGTTCTGAACGAGAACAAGGTCTCCCTATGGACAGTAGCTGGGTTTTAACAATAGAAAAAAAGACATGACGCTACCATGATGTCCTTTCAGGTATATGGTGATTTTAATTGTCCGTTTTGTTATGCGCTTGAGGCGTGTTTGCATCTATATGAAGGCCTTCAGGACATCGAGTGGTGACCTTTACAGCATGTTCCCAACGAGATGAACCTGGCTAATGTGGAGGAGATGGCGCAGCTGGCCTCGGAGGTATTCACAGTGCGGCACAGGGCGCCTGAGGTCGCTATCGCCATGCCGCAACGGCGGCCTGATCCAGGCCCAGCTAATTTAATCTTGGTAGCGCTGCTAAACTAAAATGTTTTGCTGGCGAAGCAATTCCGCGCTCGTGTTTTTGAGGCGCTTTGGGCAGAAGGGCTGGATATTTCTAATGATGAGGTTATCGCGAACCTGCTGGCAGAACTGGGCATTGATATGCCTCAGATCGCTTCGAACGGGAAAGTCCAATTGACGGCATTCCAGCGTCAGTGGCAGGCAGTGGATTTTGATCGGCGGATCCCTATCATGACTGCATCGGACGGTCGCAGTCTGATCGGATAAAGCGCCCCTAGGGATATTGAATGCTTTTTGGCAGGACGCGAGCCGGAAGGGGAACCTGTGGTGTGTGCGAGTTTGTGCCTCGTCCCGTGGCCCTGGTTATAGGCCATCCGGCATCGATCTGGCATCTCATTGATGCGCTTCAACTCGAAGTGGATCTGCTGGTGGCGGCGGATATTTCCTGGGCTCTGAAGCTGGTAGAAGATGGCCTTCGGCCTGACCTTCTACTTTTGCCTTCAACTCAGGACGACGATGCTTTATCCCCCTGCAATCAGCTCCGCAAGGCACCGCTTGCGGCGGATATTCCTATTATGGTCGTTGACTAGAATGCTGATCCGACACGGGAATTGGAATTTCTTCAAAGTGGTGCTGCCGGTTACTTCCAGACCACTGCTGATCCGCAGTGGTTCCATGCTTGAGTGCGCGTGCATTTGACCAACAAGACTCGCCAGGATCACCTTCAGAAGACAGTCCTCCTGGATTCGTTAACCGGAATTCCAAACCGTCGGGAGCTGGAACGCGTCCTTGAAGTCGAGTGGCGCCGAGCAATCTATTCCCAACTCCCTCTGACCGTTACGCTGTTTGATGTTGACCATTTTAAAAACTACAATGACACCTATGGACATCAGTCCGGTGACCAGAGCTTGATCCAAGTAACAATAGCGCTGCGAGATGCGCTGCGCCGCGATTCGGATTTTGTAGCTCGATATGGTGGCGAGGTATTCTAACTGGTATTACCAGACTGTACACAAGTGGGTGCCATGGAAATCACTGAATCCTGCCGAAGGGCGGTGGAGTTGCTTAATATTCCGCATAGCAGCTCATCTACAGTGCCCGTGGTGACCATCAGCGTGGGCCTAGCCACAGTCATGCCCTCGTTGGAGTTGAATCTGCGAACGGTCGTTAACACAGCTGATAAGGGGCTTTACCAGGCGAAATCCGCGGGCAGGAACTGTATTCAGTGGATCAGTGTCGAGCAGGCTGTTTCAGAGGAAGCCCGGGTCGATACGACCTGATCCGGGCGAAGCGCTAGGATCAAACTGGCTTTCCTGCCTGTTTTTTTACGAGCAGCCCTTTTGTCGCGCTTGCGATTAGCGCTGCATCGGGGGGCTGCGGAGAGCTTTTCTGGATCTTGCATAGCTGCCCGCGTATAGGCGATAGTCGCTGAAGCCCGCAGCGATGAATCATGCATTTGAACAATGACCACTTAATCGTCTCCTGGTAGTCGCTATCAGCTGAATTGCAGGCGCCGTATTGCTTAACTTTGAACCGAAAGATAATCTTCGTTCCTAGGTTGGCCTGAGAAAGATAACCTTGTTACCGATCTTAGACAGAGAATGACATCTTAATATGAACAACAATCCCGGTAGTTTAATTGATAATTCGCCGATGGCGTGGATGCAGATAATCGTTGTAATGATGTGCATCTTGCTCAATGCTCTTGATGGATTCGATGTTTTATCAATCGCCTTTGCATCACCTGGGATTGCCCAGGAGTTTGAGATCAATCGTGCAGTCTTAGGCGTTGTACTCTCCATGGAATTAATGGGCATGGCGGTGGGTTCGGTTATTCTCGGAAACGTTGCTGATAAAATTGGCCGCCGGCCCATTATTCTCTTTTGTTTAGCCGTAATGGCAATGGGGATGTATTTTGCCAGTGGCGCCCAGTCGGTAAACGAGTTGTCGGTTCATCGTTTTTACACTGGGCTCGCTATAGGCGGTATGTTGGCTACTACCAACGCCATGGTCGCTGAATTTTCAAATCGTAGGCACCGCAGTCTGTGTGTGATGCTGATGGCAGGCGGTTATCCCCTCGGCGTGGTTATTGGTGGAACGATCGCTTCCGGCCTGCTAGCACACGACAGCTGGCGCGCCATTTTTGAATTTGGGGCAATCGCCACGATTTCTTTTTTCCCTTTAGTCTGGTTTCTGGTTCCTGAATCTGTGGCTTACCATACCATTCAGCGCGGCACCGATTCGCTGGTTAAAATTAATTCCAGCTTAAAAAAAATGGGCAAAGAACCTATTGCTGCTTTGCCTGATGTTACTGAGAAGCCTAAAACGTCCCTTCTCGAACTGTTTAAGCCTGCGATGTTGCGAACCACGATTGTGCTTACAATAGCCTACTTTATGCATATTATGACGCTTTATTTTCTGCTCAAATGGACGCCAAAAATTGTGGTAGATATGGGCTATTCAGCCTCATCGGCGGGCGGAGTCTTGGTCTGGGCAAATTTGGGTATGCTGACGGGTTCAATTCTGTTTGGCCTGCTGTCCAGTCGATTTGCAACTCGAAACCTGATGTTTGTTGCGCTGGTCATGTCTTCCATAATGATCTATGTATTTGGCAAAGGGTATTCAGAGTTAGACCAGCTATCGGCAGTAGCGTGTATTGCAGGCTTTTTTATTAATGGCGGTGTCGTTGGATTGTATGCGCTTTTTGCTGATCACTATCCAGATAACCTGAGAGCAAGTGGAACCGGGCTTTCCATAGGCCTTGGCCGTGGTGGCGCTGCCGCCAGTCCTATCATCGCTGGCATATTATTTACAGCGGGTTACGGGCTCTCACTTGTTGCAACGTTTATGGCTTTTGGTTCTGTAGTGGCCGCAATTGTGCTTGTTTTTTTGAAGGTCAGAGCCTTTCAGCGATAGTGTTAATGTATGAATTATTGCGCCATAACCGGGCCTAAATCATTTGCTGGCTCGACATGAGGTCAGGTTGTTCGCCTACTTCGGAGCGCCCCTTGGATTCTGGTTGGCCGTGATTGAAAATCAGGGTATAGGCTATTGAGCTCGTTTTTTCGACAGCCCATGCGTACATTACATTGTTATCTCCTATCAGCGATGTCATAGGGCGAGTCCATCTCTATTCCTAGGGTACGGCCGATTGAGGACCCTTGCGCAATGGATTGGGTCTTCAAGGGCATTGCTGGTGTTTGGAGGTGAGCATCGGCGGGCTTAAAATTGCCGTTGTTTTGCCATTAATGACGCTTTATAACAGGCTGTTTATAACGGCCCTGTCTTTTCTATCCGGCCTTAAGTGATTTGTATTGAAGTCATATAAGTGTATAAAAGGTAGGGTTTTGCGTTGCCTAACACTGTGCTGATAACCCGCTCGGTGGCGTGTTTTTGTGAGTGAAATAAATAGCAACGCGTGGCATGGTTAAAATAAGCATATTTGGTGTGCGCTGGCGGGGTTGCTGTTGTACAGCGAGCAGACATTGTTCCCAGAGTGAGATGGCGAATCCACAATGAAGACACAAGTAGGAATTATCGGCGGTGGACCCGCAGGGTTACTGTTGTCCCAATTACTGTATGTCAATGGAATCGAGAGTGTGGTCCTGGAAAAGCATTCTCGAGAACATGTTCTGGGTAGAATTCGCGCCGGCCTATTAGAGCGAGGAACAGTGCAAATGCTCCAGCAGGCTGGGGTGGCTGCCAGCCTGAATAAAAACGGGCTGAAGCATGATGGGGTTGAGCTTGTTTATAAGGGCAGAAACTGCCGAATCGATTTTTTTGAGCTTACTGGTTCGAAGATGACGATTTACGGGCAAACTGAGGTCACCCGGGATCTTTACCAGGCGCGTGAGAAAACCGGAGGCTGTATTTTGCACAAGGCTACGGATGTCACATTGGCCGGTATCGATACTGAAAGGCCAATAATCCAATTCCATCACGATGGGCAAGCGAAGAGGCTTAATTGTGATTTTGTGATTGGCTGTGATGGTTACCATGGCGTGAGCCGAGCGGCCATACCCAGCGAGGTAAAACGTGAATATCAGTCCAGTTTTCCTTTTGCATGGTTAGGTGTCCTATCGGAAACGCCACCTGTGTCCGAGGAGCTCATCTACGCTTATCATCAGCGCGGTTTTGCCCTGTGTTCAATGCGATCAAAAACAAGAAGCCGGTACTATATCCAGGTCCCGCTTGACGCGCGGGTCGATCATTGGCCGGATGACCGGTTCTGGAGCGAGCTGAATAAGCGCTTGCCGTCAGAGGCTGCTCGGAACTTAATTACCGGGCCTTCNATCGAGAAATCAATAGCACCGTTACGAAGTTTCGTGTGCGAGCCCATGCGCTGGAACTCACTGTTCCTGGCAGGTGATGCGGCACACATTGTTCCACCCACGGGTGCCAAGGGTTTGAATCTGGCGGTTTCTGATGTGCGCTATCTGTCGCAGGCGCTATCTGATTTTTATCAGTACAAAGCNACTGAAGGGTTGGATAATTATTCGCAAAGGGCGCTGGACAGGGTATGGAAGGCCAGTCGATTTTCCGGGTCAATGACGCGATTGCTGCATGATTTTTATGAAGATGACAGTGCATTTAGCAACAGAATTCGCGAAGCTGAATTTGAATACTTGGTGACATCTCAGGCCGCTCGCATGTCTTTTGCCGAAAGTTATGTAGGCTTGCCCTGTTGAGGAGATTTGCTGCACAGGTCGTTGATTTGCATGTACGGTGTTGCNGCGCTTAGCCAGTAGTGTGGCTATCAGGCTCNTATGACCGACCTTTCAGGTCAGCNGGNTCTGGCTAAANGCGATTGAATGGGTAAGCTAATCTTTGCTTTGTTGAAGATAAGTGGTCACCATCATGAACCATGATTAAGCCGCNGAGAGGGGTGGAACNGCAGCTCAATNTCAAAGGGTGTGAGCCCAGNCCGGNTGAGGGACNGGTTCTGANTAATTCATTTTAGAAAGGCTGATCTCTGATTTTCGAATCTAGTTCATTAAATAGAGGTTTAAATTATGGCAACCTGCGTTACTGATATACCCCGCCCGAAAAAAGAGACTATGGCAAAGTTTCAAGATGCCGAGGTGGCNACCGTTCATGAAGCGCAGGGTCGAAAGGGTTTGCTGGCAGCCTACATGAAGCCGATCTTTCGTCCGGCNAGGATAGCCGGGCCGGCGGTTACNTGNGAGGTTACNCCTGGCGATAACTGGATGCTTCACGTGGCGGTAGAACAGTGCCAGCCTGGAGATGTATTAGTNGTCGCGCCAACGAGCCCCTGTGATGATGGCTATTTCGGGGACCTCCTAGCTACCTCCCTTATCTCAAGAGGTGTTCGCGGGCTTGTCATTGATGCAGGAGTGCGAGATATCGCTGGCTTGACTGAAATGAGGTTTCCGGTGTGGTCAAAGGCCGTATTTGCACAGGGAACAGTTAAGGAGACGCTGGGCAATGTTAATGTTGCTATAGTCTGCGCTGGTCAGCTGGTCAACCCAGGAGATATTGTGATCGCTGATGACGATGGGGTAGTGGTAGTACCGCGAGCCTTGGCTGATGAAGTCGCTGTAAAAATGAAACGTCGCATGGAAAACGAACAGACTGTCCGTCGTCGATTGGCACAGGGGGAATTAGGTTTGGATATCTACAAGATGCGTGAGCGGTTAAAGCAGCAGGGAATTGAGTATGTCAGTTTTAATGCGGAGGAAGAATGACGACTCAGCGAGCCATACCCTGTTCACTGTATAGAGGGGGCACCTCAAAAGGATTATTTTTCCTGGAGCAGGACCTGCCGCTAGACGAACGGGAACGTAATGCGGTGCTCCTTGCAGCTATGGGTTCTCCCGATGAGAGGCAAATAGATGGGCTGGGTGGGGCCCATCCGCTCACCAGTAAGGTTGCTGTAGTGCGAAAATCAGAAAAACCAGATGTGGATGTCGATTATCTGTTCTTACAGGTAGCGCTTGAAAAGCCTGAAGTCAGTACAAATCAGAACTGCGGCAACATTCTTGCGGGGGTAGGTCCTTTTGCCATTGAACAGGGCCTGGTTGAAACGAGCGGAGACAGCACCGATGTTCGAATCTATCTTGATAATACGGGTGCTCAGGCAGTTGCCCGAGTCCAAACTCCCGGTAATGCAGTACGTTACTCAGGAACGACACGGATAGATGGTGTCCCGGGTGCCGCTGCTCCTGTCAGTATTGAGTTCACAGACATAGAAGGGTCCAGCTGCGGAGCGCTATTGCCGACCGGCCAGGCAATGGAAAACCTGGAAGGCGTGGATGTCACCTGTATTGATAATGGTATGCCCGTGGTGTTGATGAGGGCGGTTGATTTTGGCTTGTCGGGTTATGAGACGCCTGAGCAGCTCGAGTCAGATCAAGCCCTAAAGTCCAGACTGGAGAACATCCGCTTGAAGGTGGGTCAGCGCATGAACCTTGGAGACGTGAAAGCGAAAACGGTACCCAAGATGTGTCTTATCTCACCTGCGAAAAATGGTGGCTTGATCAATACGCGTACCTTCATTCCACATCGAGTTCATGAGGCCATTGGCGTACTTGGTTCTGTCAGTGTCGCTACCGCCTGTTTGATCCCGGATACGCTGGCCTACGCGATGGTGAGAGGCAGTCTATCCGATGCCGAATCTGTCAGGGAGTATGCAGTTGAACATCCATCGGGTTCCTTTTCAGTGGAAATGCAATTGAAGTTTTCTGCCAGTGGGGTGGTTACTGTACAACGGGCAGCTCTGTTAAGAACCGCAAGGTTGTTAATGAAAGGCGAAGTAATGATTCCTGATGACAATCCAGTTGCCACCAAAGCCAACTAACTAGATAGAAAATACGATGATAATTGACTGCCATGGCCACTATACAACCGCTCCAGAACCCCACCAGCAATTCCGTGAGGATCAGATCGCGGCTTATGATAAGGGCCTGGTCTTACCAGAGATCCCATACATTAGCGATGATCTAATTAGACAGAGTATTGAGCAGAATCAGTTAAAGCTGCTGGCTGAGAGAGGCGCAGATATGACCCTGTTTTCGCCGAGGGCTTCCGCCAT
>NZUN01000124.1 GCA_002697205.1 Gammaproteobacteria bacterium | reverse complement strand
ACGCAATTCAAATTGGTCCAGATAGCGCCCCGAAAACACCATTTCAGAATTACCGTCCCTGACCAGGTGCTTTGCAAATACATAACTCTCGCTGAAGGCAGTATTTGCGTCAAAGCGAATCAGCGTATTACTCACCCGGTGCTGGGTTAACTCATACTGTTGCTGCAGGGCACCCATCACGAACCCGGCAAATTCATGTGCCAATCCCTTGAAGCTGCCATAATCAACTTGGGCTTCAGGCCAGTACAGGGCTTTCAGGCCAGCGGCATCAAGTCGATCAAGGTAGCGACTATGGCTGGATAATAATTCCATTATGGCAGATCGATGTGCGAGTCCCTGTAAATCCGGTACCTTCCCGATCGATTCCTGCATTTCGTTCTCCTTAGCTTTATCTTTTATGCGCCCTTTTTGTACCCTTTATGCACCTTTTATGCTCCCTTTATGCACCTCGGGAGGCCATTAAAAACCAGCAACACGCAGTCCCGATTAAGACTCTGTGCAATCAATCAGGCGCCGTTAACCAGGTCCCAAACAGGCTATCCGCGAACATACTATTTCATTACCGATACCAGCAGGTCACTTCAATCCAGATGCCTTTTCCTCTATGCCAACACGGATTTCCGCATGTCGCTCTGCTGTGATGGGATAATTCCAGACGATAGCCGCCCCTGTAAGGAAAAACACTGAAGGAAAGGTTGAAAAAAGAAAACGTAATCCGAACAATTCGTCAGCACCATTAGCCGAACCTGCTCCTGCTTCAAAACCAACTAAACTTAGGCCAAACAAAGCAATGACGCCTCCCAGAGAAGCCGTGGCTTTCTGAGCAAAAGACCAGGCCGAGAAGAACTGGGCAGCTCTGTTTTCGCCAGTCTGCAGGGTATCCAGGTCAATGACATCGGCTTTCATGGAATTCGGCAGGGTCTGCGAGAAGCCGCCGGCAGCAAAGCCTGTCATCATCGTCATCGGCAGCATCCACCAGAAATCCCCTGCTCCGAGGAGAAGATAAAAAGGATGGGCCAAGGCGAGCACAAAAAAGGAGGCCAGATAAGCCCTGTGCTTGCCAACTATTTTGGCCAGCCAGACCCAGAAAGGTACGGCTAAGATATTCATAATATAAAAAACGCTGAGCATATAAATGGCTTTATCCTCTGCCTGCAGGACATCAGCTATAAAGAAAATATATAGCGGCGTGGTTATATTCAGGCCAATCGAGCCGATCATAAAAGCCAATATCAGCCGCTTAAACGGCCCATTTGACATCATCAACTGTAACCCTTCGGACACTGTCACCCTCTCAGCTGCAGGCTCATATTCTGCCTCGGGCACGTTCATTACGGTCAGGGTAACGCAAATCGGCATCAGCACCAGCATAGTAAGTCCAACCAGTTGCAGCACGACACTGGTGCCGCCAATACCAAACAGCAGCAAAGCTAATGCCGGAATCAATTGTGCCGCCAGAGAACCTAGTGCACTGAACATACCCCGGCTCCCGGTAATCCGGGATCGTTCATTGTAATCCTTGGACAGCTCAGCTCCCCAGGCGTAATAGGGAATGAGCATCATCGTAATAGCAATGGACAGCAGCACACTCCATAGGGCCAGGTGCAATGCACCCGCGCCTTGTGGCGGTAGGAAAAGCTGGTACACCGATAACATCATCAGCGGAGTCGACAGGACAATCCAGATTTTACGCCGGCCAAAGCGCGAACGCGTATGATCACTGATATATCCCATCAAGGGATCCGTTATTACATCGCTCCACCGCACAAAAAACAAAATAGTGCCAAGCAGTACCAGAGGAACGCCCATATCACTGGCATAGAAGCGAGGAATGAACACCATAACCGGGAATAGTGACATGGCAATAGGCAGATCTGTCAAGCCATAAAAAAATAGTGTTTTTTTTGTTAATTTCGACATGTCCTGCTCCAACTGTTTCTTAGGGTCTAGCGATCAAATAGCCAGTAGCTGTTCAATGTTCATGTGCCCCTGAATCTCTCAGAATTCCCAGCGCCTGGCATTCCCTGATCCGACTTAACCACCAATTGCCGTACAAGGCAATGCCTGCGAATAATCCAGTCTGCTCAATCAACTGGGAAGCGGTCTGGCTCCACCGACTCGCTAGAGTGCACGTACAAACCATGTTAATTTAACGGAATTAGTTATATCCAACCCTGAGGACCTATCATGAAGAATATCCAGGTAGTACTGGCTCGACGACCTAATGGCACGCCTGTTGCGGAAGATTTTTCGATTAGAGAAACGCCTGTAACTCAACCCGACAATGGTCAGGCGCTCATTGAAAATATTTACATTTCCCTGGATGCGGGCTTTCGTAACTGGATGGACGAAGATGCAGGAGACGAGGTGTTGCCCGCCATGCCTTTAGGGCAACCCGTCATGGGCCTGACCGTCGGCAGGGTAATCACCTCGAAGCATCCCAGCCTGCCGGTTGGCCAGCTTGTTATGGGCCGATTAGCCTGGGAGTCTTTTTCACTGGCCAGCGATGATTTCCTGGTACCCCTGGATGATAACGACGCAATCCCAGAACACTATCACCTGGGCATCCTCGGCGACACTGGCATGTCAGCTTATTTCGGCTTAAAAGACATTGCCGCGCCCGGCCCTGGTGATACCGTGCTGGTATCAGCAGCAGCCGGGTCAGTGGGTTATGTTGCNGGNCAAATCGCCAGGATAATGGGAGCANAGCGCATCGTTGGCATAACNAGCACGGAGGCTAAACGACAGCGCCTGATCAAAGAAGTCGGTTACGACGAAGTCGTAAATTACCGCCAGGGCAATCTTGATGAGCAACTAAAATCAGCCTGTCCAGCCGGCGTCGATGTTTATTTTGACAATGTCGGTGGNCCTATCCTGGAAACGGTGCTGGGCCAGATCAATCAAGGCGCCCGCATTCCATTCTGCGGCGCTGTTGCAGACTACAGTCGCACTGCGCCTTCCGGACCGAGTAACCTGTTTATGCTGGTCACCCAATGTGCCCGCCTTGAAGGTTTTCTGACCCATACCAAATTAGCGCGTTATGACGAAGCTCGGCANCAACTCAAAGCCTGGATGGGCGAAGGAGCTTTAAAAACCTTNGTGCAGGCATATCAGGGCGTAGACCAATGTGGAATTGCTTTTGCCGATCTATTTGCTGGCAACAATTTTGGTAANACCATTGTCAAAGTCTGAAGCACAACAGCNNAANGATCCTGTCCCGGAAATCGGNGAGTAAACTCGAATTNACCCTGAGGCCGGGTTCTGTAACCCTTGCGTTTAAGGGTCTACANCANTGGCCAGAAAAGGACGCTNTGGTTGCTGCCTCAGGCAGGCGCTTGGCATAGACGAAACTGGCCCCCNCAGGCTTNATTGCAACTAACCTTAAATTGCTCGGTTGTAAATNAAAAATNNACAACCTGATTCGAACCTATGTTANNTTANGNTGTTAGTGAGTCTCTCCGCCACNCCANGGCGGTTAAGGTGGGAATGTGNATGGGATANTAAAACACCTTNAGAGAATATGAAGACTGTGCCTGGATNATTGCACTTTACTTTGGCTGTTANGGCCTATCCTTTTACCCTATCCTAACGGNGCAGCGTTATTTCCTGGACAACCAGCCACTCTATGCNCTGCTGTTATTCCTGCCNCATGGTGTTCGAATCCTCGCGACCTGGCTGCTNGGCGCCAGGGCNATTATTCCTCTGNTNCTGGGCAGCTGGCTCTGTTGGCTAATATTTGGTCACNGCTCGGATAGNTTTCNATTGTGGCCGTCTATGGTCAGTGCNGTAGNGCCCTATATCTCCTTTAAGATGATNCAGCTTGCAGGCTTACCCAGTTTCGCGACGACCGATAATTTAACCCNGAACTGGANAANGNTGGTATTAGCCGGCATTNTCGCTGCNTTACTCAATNCAGCAGCTTCCNACNNGCTGTTGAGCGGCGAGTTTTCCTCTTCTGAAAGCCAGTCTTTCATCCTGACCTTCATTATAGGCGATATGCTCGGTATGGTCCTTTTCATGATCATTACCATGNTGACTTTTCGGTGGTACAGATCAACTCANCTGCANGCCTANNAATTTCCTGCATAGCAAGCCAATACCACNTAATCCCTGTAAAATCATGTTAGAATTAGATTACCACTATGGGAGTATNGNATGAACTTACAAAACCTGCGAAAACTNGCCCAATTAAAAGCAGTATTAATCGACATGGAACAAGATTTTGGTNTGAGNAAGCTAACNGAACAGGAAATCCGNATACTCAGCGCGATGACCGAAACACNGGGCCCTGATGTTTCNCTGGTTTCCTCAAAACAGTTGCGAAATAGTCTTTACTGCAAGTCTCTGTCTTCGCCTACTTATCACCGAGCATTAAAGTCCCTTTTACANAAAAGCCTGCTTAAACCGGCNGAAGGTAGAAAAACNGGCTTATACCAANTNTGTATANNATGACATCNAGNTTCTAANCNTANGCTCTTCGGGTCTTGCTGATTCAAAAAANCGNANCNANGTTAACAANTTTATTGNCTGGTATCCNCGCCTGGGGGCTAGTNATAGNGGCCTTTNNAATNGCCNACGGNNNTCTTNAAGCANNGACCNNCNGCCTGAATTNAGAATNTCAAACCNATTATGGCCTGNGCNNGATACTCTTCCTGCCCCACGGTATTCGCGTGTTCGCGACTTATTTCATGGGGTTTCGTGCCTNGCCACCCTTATTGATTGGCCAGCTGATCTGCTTACANCTATTTCCTCATCCNGGNANTTCNCTGGCAATGTGCCTGNNGGNTGCCNGCTGTGCACNCNTGGCNTTTGAAATNTTTNNNCANGCNNNTATCAATCTGTATNATTCAAAAGGTNCGCAATCCCTNAACTGGCNGGNTTTGCTCCTGGTAGGCATCATTGCNTCGCTTATCAATGACATTGGCTCAANGCTTATTCTCTCNNTAGANGCCCCTGCGGCTCTATTCAGCCCNTCCTATTTCTTNTTTNTTATGNTNGGAGATATTNCCGGNCTGATNGTCTGNATTGTGATTTTCCAGNTTNNAGTTCATCNACTCCAGGCTAAGNCCCACTAGCCATTTGTTATAAGCCACAAGCAAATAGCTATTTGCTGTAAACCAATAATAGCTATTGGCACTTTAGGANTGTTTTACCTGGNTCAGCGCGGCAAAAAAAGCGCCTAATGGGNAGAGAGCTTTTCCATCAGGCTCAGCGGATAATTTCCACCCTGCTCGTAATAGGCTTTATACACATGCTGAGTGGCGTCTACAAAGCCTTCTATCTGGCCACAATCAAAACGCNGACCCTTAAAATGGNAGGCAACGACTTTACCCTGTTGAGCCTGTATATTGAGTGCATCNGTNATCTGGATCTCGCCATTACGACCCGGTGGAATACTTTCAAGAATGTCAAAAATGTCCGGGGTCAGAATATAGCGACCGATAATCGCTAAGTTGCTGGGCGCCTCTTCTGGTTCAGGTTTTTCCACCATCGAGNNCACCTTAATAANCCCNGGCTTNATTTCCTCGCCACAAACNATGCCATAACCGGCCGTCTGGGCTCTGGGCACCTCCTCAATCGCAACAATACTNCACTGCTGCTGCTCATAGAGCGCNACCATCTGCGCGAGCACACCATCGCCACTGGTGACACAGAAATCATCCGCCAGGACCACAGCAAAGGGTTCCGGGCCTATCAGCGACTGTCCCGTTAATATGGCATGACCCAGCCCTTTCATTTCAGTTTGCCGGGTGTACGAGAAGACACACTGTTCTATGAGGTAGCGTATATCTTCGAGCAGGAGTTCCTTGTCTGAACCGGAAATCTGGTGTTCCAGCTCATAATTGATATCAAAATGATCTTCAATGGCACGCTTGCCCCGACCCGTGACAAAGGCTATTTGTGACANCCCTGCAGCCACGGCTTCTTCCACCCCATATTGAATAAGCGGTTTNTTGACAATCGGCAGCATCTCCTTCGGCATGGCTTTGGTTGCAGGCAGGAAGCGGGTGCCATAACCTGCCGCCGGGAACAGGCATTTTCTAATCATNCTGAGTATTTCCTTTTTTAATGGCGGCCTCTTCTTGGTCAGCTCGACCATAGTGATCTTCAAACCGGACTATATCATCCTCACCCAGGTAANTACCGGACTGAATTTCAATGATCTCAAGCGGNCTCGCGCCCGGGTTTNNNAGCCGGTGTACGGCNCCAANTGGNATATAGGTAGACTCATTTTCGCTGAGTTCAAACACNGCTTCATCACGAGTCACCCTGGCTGTNCCCGAAACCACGACCCAGTGCTCNGCCCTGTGATGATGTTTTTGCAGGGACAGACTGGCACCGGCATTGACCATGATACGCTTAACCTGAAAACCNGGNCCATGATCTAAGGCTTCATAATACCCCCAGGGCCTAAAGACTTTCCGATGCGTCNGCNGCTCCTCGCGTTCTTCCAGGNTCAGCTTGGCAACGATCTCTTTGACCTGCTGGGATTTGTCCATGGATGCCACCAGAACAGCATCCGCTGTTTCCACCACCACCACCTGTTCCAGGCCGGCCACGGCAACGANGCGGTGTTCGGCCCTGATATANCTGGAAACCGTATCGTGGGTCAAGACATCACCAGTCAGCACATTCCTGTCGTCGTCCTTGTCACTNACCTGCCAGAGGGACTGCCAGCTGCCTACATCACTCCACATNGCCTGCAAGGGGACCATAGCAGCCTGCCGGGTGTGTTCCATCACTGCATAATCAATCGAATCAGGCGGACAGGATTCAAATAAAGCCGCATCCGGGCGAACGAAGTCCTGATCGCTACTACGCTGGTCCCAGGACGCTGCAACCTGCTCGAGTATATCGCCCTGGTAAACCGCTAATTCGTGCAGCAGCGAGGCCGCGGAAAACACAAACATACCACTGTTCCAGTAGAACCCGCCCTGCTCAATATAGGCTTGCGCCTGTTCCAGCTGAGGCTTTTCAATAAANTGCTTCACCGCAAAACCCGGGCCGATGGGTTCACCTCTGCTGATGTAACCATAACCGGTTTCCGGGTATCCGGCGGGTACTCCNAAGGTCACAAGATGCCCTTGACCGGCCAATTCCACGGCCTGCTCCACCGCGACATGAAAAGCCTTAACATCGCCTATCAGATGATCGGCNGGTAATACCANCAACGCGATTTCATCGTCGACCTGCTGCTCCCTGGCTGCCAGCGCAGCCAGAGCAATAGCCGGGGCCGTATTACGCCCTGTTGGCTCAAGTAAAATAGCACTACAGTTAATCCCAGCATCACGAAACTGCTCGGCGACCAGAAACCGGTGGGNTTCATTACAGACTGCTAACGGATCGAGTAGGTTGTCAAAACCCCGNAGCCTCATAGCAGTCGCCTGCAGCAGCGTTGCATCATCACCAAAAGAGAGTAATTGCTTCGGGTAAAACTCNCTGGACAGCGGCCATAAACGCGTGCCAGCGCCGCCACAGAGAATGACTGGTTGAATTANCATANAGACTTCCAGGGAACAATCCCCGCCATTATAGCCCAGAAGCACGGCTTTGTTGCTGCCTCGCCAGCCTGGCCCGGTTATAATATTTAGTGAGGCCCCTGCTGACCTCCAGGGTCCTGCCAGAGCGCTGAAAACACCGCGTCACCATTGATAAAATAAACCGCATCNCCATCAACCACNGATCGACTCTGGCTGGAAGCATACTCACCGTCGGCTAAACCCTGCACCTTGAGATAACCCNCTTCTGTGANACNNGCCATGGCCGGATTGCTNTTATCCNATATCTCATACAGATACAACCTTTCGACACCTTCATAGCCAGCCTCCCCTGAAAGCCAGCCACTGACTGGAATCGCCAGCCGGTCCTCAGCCTCATTGAGTACCTGATAGGTAAAACCATGACGATCGTACTCTGCGCTGGAGTAGCTGTATTGCAGGTCACGNCCTGCTTCNAGTGCNGTCCTGGACACAGGCTGACTNAGATCNCTGACATCGAACAACTCCAGCTTGACCAAATTATTCTCGGACATGCCCAAGCCGAGCAGCAGNTCATCGGTTACCGGATGCAGAAAGTTTGAAAANCCCGTCACTTCCAGTTCCCCTGCGATGACCGGATCTGAAGGATCCGATAAATCTATAGCATAAAGCGGGTCAATTCGTTCAAAGGTAACCAGATAAGCCCGGTCCGCCAGGAAACGGACGCCATAGAGGTCTTCNTTTTCCTTGCCNAGGGCNGCGGCTTTGTTCGCATTNGGCAATTTGCCTATAATCTCTAATTCAGGCGCNCCCGCAGACAGTCCCAGGACAAAAAGCTGATGCTCCCAGAGATCGTTACCGTCTCCTGTAAAGCGACTGGTCACCAGCCGCAGATTATTATTATATTCGCTGATTCTGAAGTCTCTATTGTCACCCANAAACAGGCCNCCGCTGACCTCACCAGACCCAGCATAGTCAAGGCCNTCTGTCAGGTCAAAGCGATGNACCAGNGTCATTTCCTGATCTCCAGCNAGGGCCTGTACAGCATGTAACTGGGTCAGATACAGCGCATTACCAGAGATATAAACACCATTGGTTGATTCCACATAACACAATACATCCTTAATGGCCCCCTGCTGTGGATCAATCAACAACACACTGGTAATGGCNGGGAAACCCAGATCANTGGGTGCCAGTTCATGTTCTGCATCGATACNGTAACATTGATCGGAATCGACAGCATTTACTAAGCTACCATCCACCCTCACGTCTGGAAGCAGATCATCGATTGTTAAAGCATCGAGAATTTCNTGGTTAGCGAGCAGATCATCTTCTGTTANGGGGTAATAATTCAGGTCCGCGATATCCGGTGTGTGCCGACTGATCAGATAAATTCCATCCGCCGTCTTTTTGCTGGTGATAAACACCCCTTCTATTTCGACTTTGCTCACAAGNGTATTCTCAGACGTGCCNGTGTCATAGACATTAAGGCCTGCAGTCTGTCCCTGCCAGGTCGTGAGCTCGTCAAAAAACCGTCCATAACTTCCCCACCAGGCCGTGCTGGTGATCGTGACTAAACGAGCTTCATCCAGGTACAGGCCCTCTACCGACTGCTCATCACTGAGCGCAATCCTACCAGTTTCTTCTATGCCTGCGGTTTCAGGGCTTGTTGTCATTATCCTGATAGAGCGCTGATCACCGCTTACGACCTCTGCATCTTCAGCAGCGGCTGCATCGGCAACCGCGCCTTCGGCGGGGGCATCATCAACGATAAAACAGCAGGACAGACTTCTGGTCGGCGCAATAAAAAGCCGATTGCCATCATATTTNACNACATCATGCTCATCGACACTGGCTTCCTGNGTGTAGGTGGTGGTAAAACCACTCCCCGTCGTGCTCGTATCCGCATCCAAAGCGCTGGCCTCGGCANACATCACCTGCCGTTGCTGAGATTCCGAGAGTTCACGTTTCAGGCTTGACTGAACCGAAGACAAAAGCGCCGAATCAGACTGGAAAGGTACTAGCAAGCCGGTTTTCGGTGTCGTTGTTACAGNCGGTGATGACAAATCAGAACNCTGACCAGAACCACCACCACAACTCACCAATAAAGCCAGTGCCCATAGGTACAAGGCTNCCCTGTTTCTTACAGCACTTTTAAATCGGAATACATACTCAACNCCCTGTTTGATATCAAGACCTGCTAGCCCAGAGGTTGCAGCNATCCATTTCACTTTCTAGTCCTCGGCAAGTTTACTAATACTCTCGCATCCGGTACATGAATTTAGCCTGAATACAGGAACAGCATCAAAAACAGTGATGGCTTATTACCCATAAGAGACACCAAAGCATACCTTTANCCTTCTGCTCTAATATAAAAGATTTAATTTATCAGCGCTGGTATTACCCCACAAAATTTTGACCTGATCCGCGCGAAGACCCGATTTTACCGNNTCAGGCTTAACCGTCATTAGNCCCATAAATTCAATAAGGAACACAACTCTATCGGCCTGTGACATCCACGCAGCAATTAATGGCCTTACCNGTTAAGCATCTGCGGCTTGCCAGAAGCGGTTAATTCATGCCTTCTATGGAAAGTAAAGGGATCGCTTCACTGCCCGTGAATCGAGGCAAGACACCGTTCCACTTCTCTGCTATACGCAGNTGAATCAGCTGTGGGTTGTCCTTNAGGGCTTTGGCCTCTCTTTCAATAGCATCAGCCCTGGCTTTGGACTGCACTTCAATTTCATAGGCCATTGCGTCAGCTGCCAAGGTCTTTTCTGCCGCAGCAGCTTCTGCTTGAGTCACCCGCTTCAATTTCTCATTCTTGGCCTTCAGGGCTTCCTGTTCTGCCCGCACCTTNTCTTCAATCGCCCNGTTAAACTCAGCCGANAAATCAAAATCGGTAATCGCTATATTAGCGATCGTCAGAGAACCAATNAGCTCTTTCTCGCGCAGCGTTTCATTCAGGAAACTATCAATCTGTGCCTGAATTCGATNCTTGACCTCGTCCCGCTTGGTAATTANCTGTTCNGCTGTATATAGCGCCGTAATCGCCTTTACCGATTCCATGATGGCAGGATCTANGAGCGTTTTTTCGACCACCAGTCGAGTGCCAATTCTCTGTAGCGTCATCGGCATCAGCGCGGCATTCATCGAATATTGCACGGCAATTTTTGTTCTGACCANCTGNAGATCCTTTGATGATGCGCCTGCATCGGATTCAGCTTTACTCAGACGAACATCAAATTTCTGTACTNNATCTACGAAAGGTGCTTTGAAATGAAAACCTTCTGNCAGGAACTCAGGCTGGACCGCGCCCAATCGTTTTACCACGCCCACGTATCCGGCATCCACCACNACAAAGCTGGAAGCTGCCAGATACAANAAAATNAGAACNNCTGNANNGGTAANGNNANTTTTTGTAACAGTCACAATNTAGCTCCCAAGAAAATATGCCNTTATTCTACTCGGTAAACTCAATTTATNTAAATACAAAGATGCAATCTATTGCNGCACTCATAGCCCTGAGTGAGATGGACTGTTTAAATCCGATCCCTGCCATCGGCATAACAGGCAGCGAGCTGGCGATAATATGNCGCGTTCGCCANGTTCGCAACTGAACANTTACGGCTGCTAATCTGCTTCGCCGGAACGCCACCGATAACCGAATTTTCCGGAAAAACCGACCCTTCACTAACAATGGCATGNCCCGCCACTATTGAATTTGCGCCGATCACAGCGCCATCCATTATCGTCGCATTGATACCGATCAGGCAATTATCACCGATGCTNCAACCATGCAGGGTNACATGATGCGTGATCGAACAGTTCCGCCCCACCAGAGTTGGCGTCTGCGCACCCTCATGGATCATCACGAAATCCTGGANATTAGAACCTGCTCCTATAATGATTTCAAACTGCTCGCATCGCGTCACTACATNTGCCCAGATGGAGACATTCTTTTCAATGCAGACCTTGCCGTGCAATTGCGCCGTATCATGAATAAAGAGCGGGTCNTTGAGTTGAACAAAAGGGCCAATATGAGCCATGTACAAATTCCTTNTGTTAAAGTTAAAGCTAACCAGGATTAACTACGCTGGAGACAGCCCCACGGTCTATGTCGNCCCATCAGGCCCGGGAAGTTTAGCAGTATTTAATATGGCGGCCAGTCGTGGCCGATGACGGGCAATCTCAGCTCGACTCAAGCCTTCCANGGAGTGNGGGAATTTAAGCCACTCATCGGTTTCGTGAACAAAGTAATCNGGTACCCGNNCCGTCAGATTCCTTGCTGGCTTATAGTAGGGTACCGCCACCCGGATATCTGAAGGCGTATTCCTNCGCGCTTTGGTTGACAGTTGNTCGATGACAGCCGCTATNCTCCTGCCNGTATCAAACACATCATCAACNATAAGNAATGCGTCCTCCTGGCGAGCATGCTTNACCAGATAATTCATACTGTAAACCTGCACCTGGTCACTTCTACCATCGATGCCGGAATAGGATGCCGTACGAATAGCAATATGATTTGCCTTTACGCCTTGCAATCCCAGATATTCCTGAACCGCAATGCCAATAGGAACGCCACCGCGCCATATGGCCACAATAAAGGCGGGCTTAAACCCGCTCGCAAATACCCGCGCGCCCAGAAGCCAGCTGTCTTCCAGTAGTTGCTGGGCATCAAGATAGCGTTTCCGAGACATATTGGGTTATCCTTATAACAGTAGCTAAAACAGTTAACAGCAACTAACTAATNGTGACTAAAGCAGTTAACAGCTACTAATTAACAGCAGCTAAAGTAGCCAGTATGCAACAAAAAACCTTTATTGATGAAACCACTATTATAGAAGATAGCTTCCGTCTTGGCGTCGAAATCTATCGCTCCAGGTTCAATCCTACCTTTATCGTCGGTTTGTGGCGTGGTGGCAGCACAATCGGTATCTATATTCAGGAGTGTCTGCAAACCCTGGGTATCAATACTGACCATATTGCCATCAGAACCTCTTACGCCGGAGAACATGAATACAGAAAAATGCTGNAGGCAGAAAACCCTGACATCAGGGTTCACGGTACCCAATACCTGCTGGAGACGCTCAATGCACAAGACCGGCTATTGATTGTTGATGACGTATTCAGTTCCGGTCTCAACATGCNGGCCGTCCTGGCCAANCTCAAAGACCGCCTGAAACGAAACCTGCCCGAGCAGATTCGCCTTGCCTGTCTATATCGAAAACCAAAGCGGTCAAGGGTCGCATTTCAACCTGACTATTTCCTCCATGAAACCAATAACTGGCTGGTACTACCCTACGAACTAAGCGGCCTCAGCGATGAAGAACTCGCCCAGCACAAACCTGCTGTGCTGGGTTTAAGAGCCGCATCAAAACTACCACAATCCGGTTTATAATTCTGACTGCAAGGATAATCCAGTGTACGAATTCATCGTTCTTATCAGCACAGTCATTCTTACCAGNCTGATCTGCTGCAGCGCCAGATGGCTGGGNGCACAGATACTACCGCCTCTGCTGGCCGGCTCTGTGGTAACTTCCATTTTTATTGCCGGGAAACTGGGCGACCTCAGCATCCCTGGTTTTGGCACAGTTGCTATATCTGTTTCAATCCTGATTTACAGCAGTACCTTCCTGATTACCGATGTCATATCGGAATTGTATGGACCCAAACTGGCGCAATCTGCTGTCCTGGGAACCGCCCTGTGTTATCCCATNGTNCTCGCTGCCAGCCAGTTCAGCATCCACTGGACGCCCAGTGTTTATTACCCGGATCAGCAAGCATTTGNCAATATCATGAGNTTTGCNGGGAGAGTCACCCTNGCCTCCCTGCTTAGCTATTTAGCCAGCCAGACCTTTGACGTCTGGGCCTTTCATAAGATCCGAAGCTACACCGGCAAATCCAAGTTATGGATACGCAACAATGGTTCCACCATCATCAGNCAGGGCCTGGATACTGCTATTTTCTATGGATTAGCCTTCTACGGGCTCATGTCATTTAACCAACTNTTACAGTTAATCGTAGTTGCTTATCTTTGCAAGGTTGTTATCGCGCTGATTGACACCCCATTCGTTTACGCTGTCATCTACTTCGTTAGAAAAANTGAAGACCACGAGCAAGGTATTCACCCTGATTACACCTGAGTGACCCTCAGANCTAANGGTGTTGANCTGTTTTACGAATGGCCNGCTGACAAATAAAATCATGGGCTAAGGTTGCAGCAGCGATGGCTGTGATCTCTGCATGATCGTAAGCAGGAGCAACTTCCACTATATCCATACCGATTATGTTGAAATNCACCATTGCCCTNAAAATTGCAAAAGCTTCACTGGANGTTAACCCGCCTGCCACCGGTGTCCCTGTCCCAGGGGCGAATGCAGGATCAAGGCAATCAATGTCAAACGTCAGNTAAGCCTTATGTTCACCAACCACTCGCCTGATTTCTGANATCGCCTGGGTGCTACCGTGTTCTTGTATCCATGGCGCCGTCAAAACGGTGAAGCCGTAATCATCTTCACTGAATGATCTGATACCCAACTGAATGGAACGGGAGGAATCAATCAAGCCTTCATTTTTTGCACGCAAAAACATGGATCCATGGTCGAGTCGCTTGCCATCATCGGGCCAGGTATCAACATGAGCATCAAAATGAATAAGTGAGAGCGGCCCATACTTTTCAGCATGCGCTTTCAATAGAGGATAAGTTACGAAATGATCCCCACCTAAGCTCAGCATGGTTACATCTTGCAGCAGCAGTTTCCGCGCATGCGCCGTTATAACCTCAACCGCATGCTCAGGATAGCCAGAATCAAAATAACAATCACCATAGTCTGCCACTGCCAAGCTCGCAAAGGGATCCACCTTGTACGGGAAAGCATTGCTACTGATTTCAGCCAATTGCACACTGGCGGCCCTGATCGCCTGCGGCCCAAGCCTGGCTCCAGGTCTGAAGGTCGTAGCTACATCAAAAGGCAACCCTGATATAACGACGTCGGCACCGGCTATATCCTGGGTGTATTGTCGTCTGAGAAAAGAGAGTTGACCACCAAAAGTCATACCGGCACCTTCTGTGCCCAACAGATCCTGCCTTGGGTGCGGTCGTTTGATGCTCATACTTTCTGTCTTATGGTTAGCT
>NZUN01000123.1 GCA_002697205.1 Gammaproteobacteria bacterium | reverse complement strand
TATCGTTTTGAAAAGCCCATCGTTGAAATATACAGGGCAACCTTGCCGTTTATGCTGGTTTTAATGTTAGCCTTGTTGCTGATAACTTACCTGCCCATTCTAAGTCTGGGACTCCTTGAAACCTAATGCAGTGCGCGTGGCGAATTTGGTGACCAGGTATTGAGGTTGAGTTAGGACTTTCTGGATTTGTGTGAATGACCAGCAGATGCTAAATTTCCAGTCGAAGCCAGTGCCTTGAATCAGTACGACTGATTGATGCTGAGCTCCGCGGGTAATGTCGTTTTGTAAGTGACTGAGTTTTATGAAAGAAGATGAGTTTGCAAGAAATTCCAAGCTGGTCGCTATCGCCCAGTCGCTGTCCGAGGGAGACAGTACAGAAAAGTTGTTGGAATTGATTATCAGCGAAGCACTTAGTTTCGCCAATGCTGATGCCGGCTCAATCTATATAAGATCGGACAGGGAAACACTGCATTTTGAATGCCTTGTCAATCGAAGCCTGCTACTTGTCAGAGGAGGAACTTCTGGCGTGCCTGTCGACATCCCTGACATTCCATTGAGTGGGGAAGTTGATGGTCAGGAATTACACTTTGAAGCTGCCGCAGCCTGTCGCAACGGCGAGACTCGGCTTGTTCAAGAGGGGATGTCAGATAGGCAACAGCTGTATTCAGGCGCCAAGTTTTACGCTGACTTGATCGGGTATGAAATAGTTTCTGCTTTATCAATACCGCTCTCAGTGAGTGACTCAAGGGTCATTGGCGTGCTTCAGGTACTTAATGCAGTGGATGGAGAAGGCCAGTTTGGTCCGTTCGCTGAAGATATGATCCCATGGATTGAAAGTCTTGCGTCGTTGGCAGCTGTGGCTATTTATAACCGTCAGCGGTTGGATTCCCATGTCGCTAAGCATGAACAGGTAGCACATCAGGTTCAGCGCAGGACCCTGGAACTGGAAACCGTCATCGATGACTTACAGACAAGAAATGCGCGCCTGCAGGAAGAAAATATGATTGATGGCTTGACCGGTGTTAATAATCGTTTGGCTTTCGAAGACGCATTTAAGATCGAATGGCGTCGTGCAGAAAGGCAGGGTTACAAGTTGAGCCTGCTGATGTTCGATATAGACCATTTTAAGGAAGTCAATGACACCTTTGGACATCTGGCTGGTGACCAATGTCTACGCATTGTAAGCCACCTGATAAAGAGCGCGTTTAACAGAAGTGCCGATTTTGTTGCTCGCTATGGTGGAGAAGAATTTGTCGTACTCTTGCCGTATTTGGAGTTAGACAGCGCGATTTTATGTGCTGAACGCTTGCGGGCAATCATTGAGGCTTATGTAATTGAATATACGGGCAGTGAAATCAGGCTAACGGCGAGTGTGGGCGTTTCCTGTGTACAGCCTTCGTCTGATACAGATGCAACCCAGTTGATTAAACTAGCTGATAAGGCGCTTTATAGCGCTAAGGATGCCGGACGTAATTGTGTGCGGTCTATTGCTGCACAGTAAAGGCGTTAAGCAGGTATTGCTGCTACCATATCAGGCCTGTGAAGGCCCTTGATAGCGCTCCCCAGTCAGCGGCTGACCGGTTGTCATTTTGATGGTTGCAATGGATCCGTGCTGATCAGCGCGATTTCAGTAGCCTGAAGCGAGACCTTCTTTTCTGTGGTCTGAAGCACCACAGTAGCCATTTGATAATTTAGCGATGAGTTGGGCGCCACCAAAAAGGTGTTCAGGAGAGTCAGCTCTGGTCTTGTGGCCTTTTTCTATCAGCTGCTGGTTCACTGATGAATCAAAACCTTTTTCCAGGGCCAGTTCACCGCTTTCGGTTACCTGCCAGCGTGGCGCATCACTGGCGGCCTGTGGATTCTGGCCATAAGCGTAGAGGCGGACCATCATCTGTAGATGGCCCTGGGCCTGCATATGGCCGCCCATGACCCCGAAACTGAGGGCTGGTTTGTTTGCACAGGTCACAAAAGCGGGAATGATGGTGTGATAGGGCCGCTTACCGCCGCCAACCTGGTTAGGATGGCCCTTTTCCAGAACAAATCCAGACCCTCGATTCTGCATGCTGATGCCGGTTCCCGGGATAACAATGCCAGAACCGAAGCCGCGGTAATTAGACTGTATGAATGAAACCATCATGCCATCAGCGTCAGCTGTAGTCAGGTAAACGGTATCTGGGCTTGCTCCCAGGCCATGACCGGCACCTGCCGTGTAATGCAGGTCGATTTGTCTGTAATGTGCTTCTATCTGTAGCGGATCGAGCAGTTCCGCATTAGACAATTTCATGTAGTCCGGGTCTGCTAGATGTCTTTCTATTACGCCGTAAGCACATCGAATGGCTTCAACTTGAAGATGAATACTATCGGCTGAATCGATGGGGTATTTGTGGATAGCACACCGGTTCACTATCGCCAGGGCTATTAATGCCATGATTCCCTGGCCATTGGGTGGTATTTCATGCAACTGGTAAGCGCCAAAATCCTGGTGTAGGGGAGATACCCATTCAGGACGGTGTTTGCTGAGATCATCAAGGCTAAGGGGGGCATTGTGAATCTGCGCATCGTGGACCATTTGCTGCGCAAGGATNCCGCTGTAGAATTCTGAACCATTGCTATTGGCTATGGCCGTCAGTGTTTTTGCATGATCGGGAAGGCGCACAAGGTCTCCCGGGNCGGGTGCTTTGCCCGAGCTGAGGAAGGTGTCCTTAAAGGCGTCATAATCCTGGTACACTGTTTCNGCAAGTTTCCAGTAATAGGCGGTTTTTGGACCCACTTGGTATCCNTTTTCAGCATAGCCAATCGCAGCTTGAAAGAGGTCGGCGAAGGGGAGTTTTCCAAAGCGGTCGGATANTGCCATCCAGGCACTGACAGCGCCGGGNACGGTGACAGCGAGCCATCCTAGCCGCGGCATCCTGGTCTGCCCATTAAAGTGCTCAACCTTGAGTTTNTCAGGAGATCGGCCCGAAGCATTTAGCCCGTGCAGCTTTTTACCGTCCCATATCAATGCAAAAGCATCGCTGCCGATGCCATTATTATTGGGTTCAACCACGGTTAGTGTAATGGCTGTAGCCAGCGCCGCATCGACTGCATTGCCACCCGACCCAAGGATGGATAGGCCGGCTTGAACCGCTAGCGGCTGCGAAGTTGCTACCAGGTTGTTAGCAAATATGGGNTGGCGGGCCGATGGATAGGGNANCTCCCAGTNAAAGTTATTCATTTATTATCCTTNTTGAAAGCNGCTGCTGTCAGTCGTGAATTTTCGCNGTGGACCATCACAGCAANGCAGCNTCATCTAGCCGNGTAGACTTAGCNTAAATGATTGGCGGCCGNTGCGAAACCTGATTTTGTCACTACCACAGACTGCTAAGTCGNTGTTGCCTGTNNAGCGTGTGGTATCGACCTTTTGTCTCNATGAGNTGNTNGTGATTGCCCGCNTCAATGATGCGACCTTGTTCTATTACGATAATCCGAGTGGCGTTTCTAATAGTCGATAANCGGTGCGCAATCACCACACTTATTCTGCCTTCAAGAAGGGTTTTCAACCCGGTTTGCACGTGTTGCTCTGTCAGTGTGTCTACCGATGATGTTGCCTCGTCCATGATAAGGATCTTCGGATCAGCCAGGATTGCCCTGGCGAAGGAGATGAGCTGTTTTTGACCCGCGGAGAGGCTTGCGCCAGATTCACTGATTTGGGTTGCATAACCTTCTGGCATCTCTTTGATGAAATGGTGGGCTCCAGCCTTCTTGGCAGCAGCTACGATCTGCTGGTGGTCGGCATGCAGGTTTCCGTACTGGATGTTGTCCTCGACCGTACCGGCAAACACGTGTGAGGACTGCAGCACGATTCCCAGGTTTGATTGAAGAAAATTCAGGCTTCGGTTTCGATAGTCAATCCCATCAAGCAGGATTGTACCGGCGGTGGGCTCATAAAACCGGCACAGTAAACTGATCAGCGAGGTTTTGCCGCTACCCGTAGAACCCACTATGGCGATGGTTTCTCCCTTGTTGATGGTCAGATTGATATCCGCTAAGACAGGACCGCCCACGGCATAGGAAAAATTTACCTGCCGGAATTCTATTTGATTTATGTCATTACTCAGGCCGTCCTCAGCCAGGTCCCCACTGTAGTTACCCCGCAGGCGCTGCATCACGTCTTCTGAATCAGCGACCTCAGATTCGGCTGCTATCAGGCTCATGATTCTCTCAGCAGATGCCTGGGCCATTTGCATTTCTGCAAACCAATGGGCCAGTTGTTCGATGGGTTCAAAGAAATGCCGAGTGTAGGTAAGAAAGGCGATGAGCGTCCCGGCTGAAATGATCCCCCAGCCTAATTCAACGCCGCCGACTACCAGCGCCATACCCGATGCCAGCGAACCCAGCGTCATGACGATGGGCAGGTACAATGCGGCCTGAATGGCATTTTGGACTGAGGCACCATGCATCTGGTCTGTCAGCGTACCAAATTGCTGGAGATTGTGGGATTCAGTGACGAATGNTTTGCTGGTTGCAACGCCCATGATATTTTCATTATAGGATCCGGTAATACGGGAATTTGTTTTTCTGACCTGGCGAGCGCTTTTCAAGATTCGGGNCTGGAAAAACAGACTGATCCAGACCAGAGCGGGGAGNGTGGTGAGGACGATCAGCGCNAGCACCGGCTCCATAAACAGCATNGCCCCGGCAATTCCCGCCATTACAGTAAAAGACCAGACTAAATCCAGAATGCCCCAGGCNAGAATGTTTGATAGGCGTTCACAATCAGATGTCATCCTTGCCATAAGCCAGCCTACAGGCCGATAATCGTAGTAAGCAAAGGAAAGGTATTGCAGGTTATCAAAACCATCACGTCGAATATCATGACTTATGTGGCTACGCAATTTTCCGCCGAACCAAAGAAATCCAATAACAGCCAAAGCCAGCGNAACACAGAATCCTGCATAGATACCCGCATAGAACCAGAGATCAGTGGCATTACCTTTAACCGTTAANTCGTCNATGACGCTTCGAGTGACCAGGGGGAATGCGATTTCACAGGNAGCGACGACAAAGGCGCAACACGCCAGGTAGANTACATCTGAACGATAGTAGGTGGCGTAGGCAAGAAGCTGCTTCCAGATATCCAGGTTAACGCGAGCCGNGTTGCTGCCCGATTCAAATTCATCACCATAGTTTTCGTCGTCGAAATAAGCCTCGCTCATCCTGAATATTCCGGCGTTTCAGTGGTTGTCGGTAATTCNCTTAGCTCAATATCGTTTTCGATGGCNCCCTGAATGACACAGAGTTTCTGATAGACTCCGGGTTGTTTGGATAACGTCTGGTGGTGCCCCTGTTGGATAATCTGGCCGGCATTGAGCACAAAAATCTTATCAGCATGCATGANAGAAGATAGTCGATGGGCAATGATGAGGGTTGTTTGCTGGCTACGCTGNGCTNTTAGGGCCGTTAGTATTTTTGCNTCAGTGTCGGTGTCAACAGCAGATAAAGAATCNTCAAGAATGAGAATCGGGGGTTGTTTGACCAGGGCTCGAGCCAGCGCAATTCGCTGTCTCTGGCCCCCGGACANNGTGACACCGCGTTCGCCAACCAGGGATTCATAGGATTTTGGGAATTTTAATATTGAATCGTGAATCTGGGCGGTCANGGTAGCTCGGTGAATATCTTCCTCGCTTGCCTGACGGTCNCCTAANATGAGGTTTTCCCNGATCGAGGCGGCAAACAANAAGGGCTCCTGCATAACAATACTCATCTGGTTGCGAGCGTATTTTCGATTGAGTTCACTGAGTTCATACTGNTCCAGTTTGATCGAGCCTGCCTGATAATCATGAAGCCTGAGGAGCAGCTGCACCAGGGTTGATTTGCCCGACCCAGGCGGGCCCAAAAAGGCCACCGTCTGGCCCGGNTGAATATCAAGTGAGATATTATCCAGGACGGGTTTGTTCATTTCATGACAGAANCGNACATCTTGGAAGGTGATTTTTCCCTGCAGCCGGTGTCTGGGTGATAATTCGTTTTGTGACTCCATTGGNTCGGTCAGGATTTCAGCCAGGCGGCCGAGGGCAACAACGGCTTTGCTTGAATCGGTCAGAACACGNCCCATATGCCTGATCGGCCAGATAATCATGCTCTCGTAGGTAATGAAGGCAAATAGNGTCCCNACGGTCAGCTCNCCTGCGATGGTCCAGGCTGCACCAGCAATGAGGAGCACGCCGATCTGGCCGAGACAAATGAGATCGCTAAATCCATAGTAGCCTCCCAGTAACCGCATNAGGCGTTTATTTTCTTCCCTGAATAAGGCGTTGCTTTCTGCAAATTTTTCGACTTCAAATTCCTGTCGAGCAAAAGCTCGAACNACACGAATACCGGTNANGTTTTCNTGCAGCACCGTCGTCAAACTGGCTTCACTTTCATCCACCTTGGTAAAAACCGATTTTACTTTCTGAAAGAATAGAACGGCACAGAAGAACAAAACGGGCATACTGGCCAGTGATAGCAAGGCCATTTTAANGTGCAGCGTAAATAAGATGGGGGTGACTACCAGAAGCATTAATATNGCTCTGGCTATTTCAATGATCTGACCGCTGAGGAACACCCTGAAAGTTTCAACGTCTGAGGTGCATCTCTGGATCAGGTCGCCGGTATCAGTGTTATTGTGAAAAAGAATTGGCAGGTGATTTAGATGGTTTAGTAACCTGTCTCTGAGTCTCCGCGCGATGCCTTCCGATGCTGTCGCAATGAGATGGCCGCGCAGATAGAAGAACACNCCTGCTAGCCCGGTAAACAGTAATGAAATAGCTGCAGCGATAAGCAGNAGGGCAAGGGTTTGATTGTCGCTTTCAGAGTCGACATAAACCTTAGCGACCAGATAGGNCAGCCAATGGCTGGTCTNGCCATCATTGCCACTGATCAGGATATCCAGTGCAGCTCTTGATATCAGTGGCAGCNTGAAAAGAAAGACGTAACTCATCACCATAGCGCCAACCGCGAATAGGTAGGGCTGTCGAAATCCAAGTGAAATACTTAAGAAAAGTTGTTTATTCATTATTCAGCATGGTATTCGGGGCTATTTACTATCGCAGTCATGGTCAGGATTCATNGGAGATGTGTTTTCGGTTTTTACCTTCTGTGACGTCTACTCATCCAAGCGCCAGAATTATNTTGTAAAAGGTGCCTGATTATGCCGTTTAATTACANCAAAANAAAGCGGGCAATGATGGTTTATGTAAAGTCAGGATAACCACAATACTGGTATTGTTGGGTTAGATTCTGTATAAGAATGAAGTTGTTNTAAAGTGTAAGAAAGCTCAGGCCTATTACNTTTTAGCATCAAATGTAGCATCAGNTGTCACATCAGATAAAATCACCTACACTCGAATTCAGTATAAGGAATAGTAGTATGAAATTGTATAATTCAGTNGGACCTAACCCAAAGGTAGTACGCATGTTCATGGCGGAACTGGGCGTGGAGATCGAACAACAGCGCATTGATATTATGAAGGGTGAAAATCGTCAGGCNCCTTATTTGGGGGTGAACCCCGGTGGTCAGCTGCCNGCATTAGANCTGGATTCGGGTATGGTCATCAGCGAGATTACGGCGATCTGTGAATATCTGGATGATTGNCAAGGTCATACGGACCTTGTAGGCAAAACACCTGAAGATAGAGCTGAAACCAGAATGTGGGTGCGCAGAATAGACCTGGCAATAGCGGAAAACATAGCGAATGGGTTTCGTTCCTCAGAAGGTCTGGAGATGTTTAAAAACAGAATGACCTTGATCCCTCATGCAGCTGATGCTGTTAAAGCNCTTGCCCAGGAAAAGTTAACCTGGCTGGATGGNNTGATGCAGGGAAAGACTTTTGTCTGCGGCGACAGGTTCAGCNTNGCTGATATTATGTTGTTTGTGTTTGTGGAGTTTGGCACCCAGGTAGGCCAGCCAATGAATGCTGATAATGCCAATATTGCCAGCTGGTATGAATCGGTCCAGTCAAGAGCCAGCGCATCCGCCTGACTTTGTAGCNNNTTGATGGAGGCATCATGTTCCAGGGTATGAACTTTTCGCCGGCGNCTTTACCCCCATNAGTTGNCAAACTGCGGGAGGAAGTGCGGGCATTTTTNTACGAGGAAACCGACTGGCAGCCAAATTCGGACTTTAATGCAGGGGCATCTCCTGCATTTTCGAAACGGCTGGCAATGCGAGGTTGGATCGGTATGACCTGGCCAGAGCGCTATGGCGGCGGCGGGAAGTCGTTTCTTGAACGATATGTGGTTACNGAGGAGCTATTAGCTGCCGGNGCGCCGGTGGGTTGCCATTGGATCGCTGATCGGCAGAGCGGGCCTTTACTACTGAAATTTGGTACCGAAGCGCAGCGAGAAAGATTCCTGCCGGCTATTGTCCGAGGTGACTGTTTTTTTTCCATCGGTATGTCCGAGCCGGATACCGGATCCGATTTAGCGTCCATTAGAACGAGTGCGGTCAGGGTAGACGGTGGCTGGCGCCTGAACGGCAGTAAAATATGGACCAGTGGGGCCCATTTAAATCATTATATGGTTACCCTGGTGAGAACAGCCGCGCCCTCAGAAAATCGCCATGCCGGTATGAGCCAGTTTATTGTTCCNATCCAGGACCCTAATGTNACCATACGCGGTATTGATAACCTGGCCGGNGAAAGTGATTTTAACCAGGTCTTTTTCGATGATGTGTTCATTGCCGANGAACTGGTGGTGGGNCAACCAGGAAATGGCTGGGCCCAGGTGATGAGCGAGTTGGCCTATGAGAGAAGTGGCCCAGAGCGTTTNCTCAGTGCATTCCGGGTGTTGACCGAATTCGTTGGTTGCCTTCAGNTATCAGCAGATCGTCAGCAGANGGTTTTGGCTGGTCGACTGATAACCCATCTGGTGACACTGCGCCGGATGTCAATTTCAGTGGCTAGTATGCTTGAAAGTGGNGAGATGCCGGATACTGAAGCGGCTTTGATTAAGGATCTTGGCAATACCTACGAAAGAATGGTGCCGGAANTGATTCGATTGCATTTGCCTGATCAGAGCTCAGCCAGCCTGTTATCGGCGCTGCAGGAATGTATCCTACATGCACCTTCGTTCACGTTACGCGGTGGNACGCGGGAAATCCTGCGTGGCATTATTGCCCGTGGTCTCGGTTTAAGGTAGTCACATCGATGAATGAAGATCAGGTTTTAGTCGCCGATACGGCAGGTNGNATATTCAGGGAAGAATGTNCNGCCGANGTTGTTCAGCGAGCTGAGCAGGGTATTTACCCCAGTGAGTTATGGACTGTCCTGGTAGATAATGGNCTGGTCCTGGCAGGAATAGATGAAGCTAATGGNGGNTCGGGGGGCATATTAGTCGATGCNCTTGTNATTTTGCGAGAAGCCGCACGCAGGGCGGTGCCATTGCCTTTGGCTGAGACTTTTGTTGCCAGCCANTTGATGAACCAATTGCAGCAANCGATACCGGCGTTGCCGGTAACCCTGGTTCAGGGGCATTTTGAGCTGACNGAGCAGGGNCGCCTGACNGGACAATGCTNAGGCGTCCCCTTTGCTCGGCACTGTCAGTCATTCCTGATAGTGGTCGGTGATTCAGTTNAAGGTGGCCAGCAGAACGATCGGCTCTGCCTGGTCGATGCAGNTCAGGTTACCCTTGAGTATGACAGAAATATCAGTGGNGANCCNTGTGATGCGNTGACCANAGAGATTGNAGTTGCCCAGCAACGGATATTCGCCGTAGACAGAGCATTTTTNGACCATGGNAGATTACTTGGTGCCGCAGCTCGAGCAGTCATGATGGCNGGCGCATTGGAGGAAATGCTGAAAATCACAGTTGACTATGCCCTGGAGCGGCGTCAGTTTGGTANAGCCATTGCCAAATTTCAGGCGATACAGCAGCAATTGGCTGTATTTGCTGGAGAAGTCGCTGCCAGTGTGCGGGCTGCAGACACTTTGCTGGACAGGGCTGAANTGAATCCTCTGGATGTCGCTATCGCCAAAGCNCGTATAGGCGAAGCAAGTGGATTGTCGGCTGAAATAGCCCACCAGGTGCATGGTGCGATCGGNTACACCCGAGAGCATCGCCTGAATCAGTTGAGNCGCAGGCTGTGGCTCTGGCGGGATCAATTCGGNAATGAACATGAATGGCATGAAACTGTGGCGNAGGCCTTTTTGAACGATCCCGGTATGGGGCTCTGGCAGAAGATAACCGAATTAAAGGTCTAAAACGGGTATTCGGTTAGCTTCATCCTGGGTTTGACAGATAAAACTGTGATTGCAAGGTCGCNGGTCCCTCTGTNCGAATTTTACCCAGATCAATGAGNCTTATCATGGCTGAAAGCACAGAGCGGGCAGCTGCTGGGTGGAGCGCTGGCTGAGTTTCTTTGTACATGATTGGTACCATGGCATTGATCTGGTGATTGCCCTGTTTTAAACAGGCAATGATCTGTTGTTCCCGGTCTAGTCTATGTGCNATGAAAGCGCGCACAAAGGGTTTGATATCCTTGATACAGGTNCCGTGCGTTGGCCAGTAGACCGTNTCGTCTCTCGANAANAATTTTTCCAGGCTTTCCATATAGGCTGTCATATCCCCGTCTGGCGGGCCGATAACGCTGGTTGACCAGCCCATGACGTGATCTCCGGTCATCAGGGCCTTTTCCTCGAGGAGTGCGAAGCATAGGTGNTTGGAGGTATGCCCGGGTGTATAGACGCTTTCTATTGTCCAACCATCGCCGTGGATGATATCGCCATCTCTGAGNTCATGGTCTGGNGTGAAGTCCATATCGCCGCCTTCTTCTATGGGTATGCCATCCGCTATTTTGCCTGCACCATGGGGTCCATAGCCGTAGGTTGGCGCGTTCCAGGCTAATTTCAATGGTGCGGCGGCTGGCGANTGATCTGCATGGGTATGGGTGATCAGGATATGGGTTACCGTCTCCTCGTGCAGGGCTGATTCNAGGGCTTGTATGTGCTCGGCAATCATGGGACCTGGATCAATCACGGCAACGTTGCCATGGCCAATAATATAGGTGCCGGTACCGTTGAACGTGAAACCGGAGGGATTTCTCGCTGTTACGCGTCGAATCATCGGCGATACCGTTTCTATGGCTGCGTATTCAAATGAATATTTGTAGACATAAGGAATCGTTATGGGCATAGCTACTGACTCATGGCTTAACAGGAAGTCANAGGATAACAAATAGCCAGCACNGCCAGTAGGAAATATTTGATTTTCGAGAGACTTAATGGGATAGATGTTAATATCAATTGCCNTTATTAGGATTCTTTCAGATTCGTCATCAAGGGGTGATTATGTTTGCGGANATAACTTCAGCCAGCCGTCTAATTGAAATTGGCATNGCGCTTTCAGCGGAAAAAGACATAGACGTATTGATGGAAAAGATTTTGCTGGAGGCCATGGATCTCACTAATGCAGATGGCGGCACNCTCTATGTGAATGATGGCTCAGGGGGGCTTAAATTTGAAATTGTCAGGACCAATTCTCTGGGNATTGCCCAGGGAGGNACCACTAATACCGAGGTTACCTTGCCAACTGTGCAGTTGCTCGATGCGGCGGGNAAACCCAACTTGAATAATATAGTCACTTTTGCGGCCAACAGGGGNGAGGCTATCAATATTGCCGATGTCTATCGATCTGAAGACTTCGACTTCTCNGGAACCAGAAAGTTCGATGAGCTGACGGGGTTTAGATCGCAATCGTTTNTGACTGTTCCCATGAAAAACAAAANCNATGATCTTATCGGCGTGTTACAGCTATTGAATTGCCAGGATCCAGACAATCAACAGGTCATNGCATTTTCTGANGAGATTCAACCTATNGTAGAGGCCCTGGCCAGCCAGGCTGCTGTGTCGCTGGATAATGCAACGCTGATGAAGGAAATGGCGGATTTGCAACAGGCTTTTATTGAATTGCTGGCCAGTGCGCTGGATGCTAAATCACCCTACACTGGGGGTCATTGCCAAAGGGTGCCGGAACTGGCAAAAATGCTGACCGAGGCGGCGTCAGNCGANAAATCGGGNCCCTTCAAGGCATTNACCTTGAACGAGGATGATCGNAATGAACTTCACNTGGCTTCCTGGATGCATGACTGCGGTAAGGTTGTGACGCCGGAGTTTGTAGTTGATAAAGCCACTAAACTGGAAACCATTACGGATCGAATTCATGAAGTNAGGACGCGCTTTGAAGTCATCAAGCGAGATGCCCGGATTCGCTGCCTCGAAACAATATTGGAAGGCCAGGATGCTGNGCAGCAAAAAGCCGCTTTGGAAGAAGAATTACAACGCATTGATGAAGACTATTACTTCATTGCGGAAACGAATATTGGTGGTGAATTCCTGGATGACGATAATATTCAGAGAGTTAAGGAAATCGGCANNAGGACCTGGAGCAGNACGNTGGATAATAGAGCAGGGNTTTCAATATCAGAACGAAAAAGATTTGAAAAAGTGCCGGTACAGTCCCTGCCTGTGGAAGAGCAATTACTGGTTGATCGTCCGGAGCATNTGATCGAGCACCCTTTTGTTCCTTTCAGTGCCGATCCAGATAACGATTATGGCTTTAAAGTAGATGTGCCGGAATACCGATTNAATCTTGGCGAGATCTACAACCTGAGTATCTCAAGAGGAACCCTGACCGAAGAAGAGCGTTTTATCATCAATGATCACATTGTTCANACAATCGTCATGCTGGAGAGGCTACCCCTGCCAAGGGCACTGAAACGAGTGCCTGAAATCGCTGGTGGTCATCACGAGAAAATNGACGGGACGGGCTANCCAAGGCGGTTATCCGGTTCTCAGATGTCCCTGCCTGCGAGAGTCATGGCTGTCGCCGATATCTTTGAAGCATTGACNGCAGCCGACCGCCCCTANAAAGAACGCAAAACCCTGTCCCAGTGTCTANGTATCATGAGTTTTATGGCCAAGGATAATCATATCGATAAGGACCTGTATCGGCTATTTCTCGAAAGGGGAGTCTACCAGGCATATGCTGATCGATTCCTGCTGGCCGACCAGGTTGATGAAATCGATATTCAGGAATTTCTGGTTGCGTAGGATTGCAGCGTGCTGACATGTTCGGCAGTTGATTCAGCCAGGGCCTTGAGGCTGTAACCGCCCTCAAGTGTCGATACAATGCGTCCTTTGGCAAATTGCCGGGCAATATCGACGATCAGTTCCGTAATCCAGCGATAATCCNGGCGCCCNAAAAGCAGCCCGCCGATTGGATCGTCGGCATGTGCATCAAAACCGGCTGAGATGAAGATGAAATCNGGCCNGTGTTTATCAAGAGCCGGTAGCCAGTGCAATTCAATGGCTTTTCGGAANCTATAACTGTTGCAGCCGGCGGCTAGAGGCACCGGGATAATATGTTCGTTCCTGAAAGTCATATANCGAAAAGGAAAGAATTCTTCNTGGAAGCTTGAGCAGACCAGAACTTCAGGTCNGTCCTTGAATATGTCAACCGTGCCATTACAGTGGTGTACATCAAAATCAAGTATGGCAACACGGTTGATGCGTGTATCCTGCAGTGCCCTTNCTGCAGCAAGGGCGACATTATTGAACAGACAGAAACCCATGGCCTCGGCTTGCTCTGCATGGTGTCCAGGTGGTCGTACCGCGCAGAAAACGCGCTCTGCGCTGCCTTCCAATACTAGTCGGGTTGCCTCCAGGTTAGCGCTGGCGGCCATCANTGCTGCCTGGATACTGCCTTTGCTNAGATAGGTGTCAGGGTCTAAATGGGCAGTGCCGCTGAGTGGTTCTGCGTTGACAACCTGGTTGGTGAAATCGGAAGGGTGTACCAGACCAAGCGCATNTGNNGTGATCTGAGGAATGATATCCTTAGTCTTCGGGAAAAGGCCATCCGCGTACAATCGNTTCAGTACGGCTTCAAGACGAGCNGGCCGTTCTGGGTGCCCGGCTAATTGGTGTNGCAGGCAGGCGGTGTGGGTAAGTATCTTAAACATNGGTTCAGGGTTCGATAGGGTGCTGGCTTGCTAAAGTATANCAGTCTGAGCGTGCCCTATAGNAAATGCCCGCGNCTTCAAAGGATGTTGAAATAGCGNTCATATTCCCANTGGCTGGGCTTTGAGTCATCTGGATCATTGCCGCTTGAATGAAAGTTTAACCAGTCATGGCGACGTGATTTAATCCAGTAGTCTACGTCTTCACTACCTAGTATAGTTTTTAACGCCTGGTNCTGTGCCAGCGCGCGGGCGGCTTCCATGATACTTCTGGGCAGTCTTGGTGCGTCCTCTGGTAGCCCCCAGCCTAGTGCAGCACATTCAGGCGGGGGGGNAATTTTTCGGGTTAAGCCACTGAGTCCNCCNGCCAGTATAGCCGCGATAGCAAGGTATGGGTTCAGNTCACCTGCGCCTACTCGGTGCTCAATTCGGGTGGTAGAAGGGGACTTGGAGATTAACCTGATACCGGTNGATTTATTTTCTTCTCCCCAGGTTGCGGTCANTGGTGGCGCTGAGAATTCTCGAAATCGGCGAAACGAGTTGATGGTGGGGCATAGATAGCTGACCGCCGCCGGCATGGTGTCAATNAGTCCNGCNACCCAGTGGAGGAGTAAATCNGAGCGGTTGTCGGGTTTATTTGAGTCGAAGAAAACGGGTGTCGAACCTGATAGTAGAGAATGATGGATATGCATGCCATTGGAAAAGCCTCTCTGCGGATGGGCCATGAAGGTTGCTGACATGCCCATATCTGTGGCNGTTTCAAATATTATTTGTTTGCTTCTGACGGCACTGTCGGCCAAGGTGACTGGATCAGTAGGGACCAGGTTGAGCTCGATCTGGCCATGGCCATTTTCGTCATTCCAGGCCTCCCACTGTATACCGTACCATTCAAGGCGTTTGATGACCTCATTCATAAAGTCAGCGGCTCTATAGGAATCCCTGAGGAAGTAAATCGTTTCCAGTGGAGAAGANNCTATGGGGTCAAGGTTCTGGTATTGCTTAACTCTGGCATCATCAAAACTGTTTTCAAAAAGGAAGAATTCCAGTTCACAGGTTGCTTTAACCTGAAATCCGTTATCGCTAACAGCCTGGACGACCTGCTTGAGNTTAGTTCTTGGGCAGAGGTTGATGGCGCTGCCATCCAGGTTAGCAAATTCGCAGATGACATGCCCTAAATCGTTATCTTTGATGTCGCTGACGAGGCTATCCAGATCCGGCTTCAGCACGATGTCACCCATAACGCTATGCCTGAAAGTATGCCAGAAGGTAAAATGTGGGATGCTTGCTGCATCTGCTGCGAGAGCTACATCTGCTATGTTGTGGCCATTGGGTAGCGCCTCNAGAAATTTTTCGCGATTACAGTATTTACCTAGACTAAAACCGTCCAGATTGGTCACGAAGGTTCTAATGCGCCTCACATGGTGGCGATCCAGCCATTGGTCAAGGCTGGATTCTCCTTTAAAGGGTGTTGGNCTCATAGCCCACCCAGTAAACGATTGAGGGTTAATTCGCTTAGCAGGGCGGTCGTCCTGANACTGGAGTGACAATGAATATTACCTCTCACCACTTCTTCAATCAGTATGCTCTGCTTATCAAATAGCCTCTGCAGCGCTTTAGAACTGCTGCTGATAAGCACGGGCTCGCTTCCCGCCCCCCATTCGAAGTACNCGTTCTCNCCTTTAGATTTAACNTTTACACTGATATCGACATCAACCTGCTCATGGACGCATTCAAAGAACTCTTCTGCTGCGACACGCCATGGTCTTAATTCCTGTCGTATTAACTGCTGCACAAACCTGGTAAATCGCCGATGNTGCCAATGCCGCTTCTGCTTAAAAGAGAGGGTCGGATTATCCATCGCGGCCAGATCTCCAGACAGGCTTATTTTGGCATTTTCCTGAGTACCGCGCCGAACCATAACCTNGTCAGGTAATAAGGAAATTGNGACGTTGAATGGGGTCGTACTGGATATAAGGTTAACCACGCCCTGATNCTGTCGGGTTTGAAGGTCAGGTTGGTTTTTTGCCAGGTTATCACGGATAACNCTGGCTAGTTTCATTTCCAGGGGCGTTGCATCAGCCGAGGTTACAACNGGTATAAGGTAAGACATAAATTCAGGATCAATAAAATTGGGATTTTACTCCANCCAGAACGTTAATTCACTGAAAAAAGTCGTCCCGCTATGGTTTCACACGCTTCGGTTTCACTTGGCTTCAACAAACTCGACAACTTCCAGATCAAAACCGGAAAGGGCATTGTATCGGCTAGGCGAACTGAGCAAACGCATTTTGCCGACNCCGATATCGCGAAGAATNTGTGAGCCTGCACCAATCACGCGATACTCACCATTGTCGCTGGCCGGTCGGGCCTTGGCNGGAACATCAGGGAAGCCTAGCACCTGTTCGATTTCTTCTTCCAATGTATTCTGCTGGCCAACAGCAACCAGTACACCAGCATCAGCCGCTGCAATGTAATTTAGGGATTCTCGAATTGACCAGGATCTTTTTGATTCCGGCCGTCTGGTGCCAAATGCATCTCTAAGTGTGTTGACGACCTGTACTCGAACCAGGCAGGCCTCGTCTTCGCAGATCTCACCTCTAACCAGTGCATAGTGAATCACATTGCTTGTGGTATCAGTGTAGGTTCTTAGCGTAAAAGGGCCTGCATCGGTTAGTATTTCTTTCTTATCGATGAGCNCTATGGTTTTATCGTTTAGTGCACGATAGTGAATCAAGTCGGCAATGGTGCCTATTTTAATGNCATGCTGGNGGGCGAATATTTCCAGTTCCGGTCGTTGTGCCATTGTACCGTCTTCGTTCATGACCTCTACGATAACGGCAGCTGGTTCGTANCCTGCCATTCTAGCTAGATCACAGCCGGCTTCAGTGTGGCCAGCACGGGTAAGAACGCCACCTGGTTTAGCAATCAGCGGGAAAACATGACCGGGCATGACCAGGTCCGCTGGTTGGGCATTTTTGGCGACGGCAGTTCTGACTGTTTTTGCACGATCTGCTGCAGAAATACCAGTCGTNATACCTTCTGCGGCTTCGATTGACACTGTAAAGTTGGTTTCGTGTTGCGATNAGTTCTTGTTTACCATCAGCGGTAAATTCAGCTGCTCNCCTCTTCCTTCGGTTATAGTCAGGCAGATCAGGCCGCAGGCATGTCGGGCAAAGAAAGTGACATGTTCCTGTGTAACAACTTCTGCGGCAATGATCAGGTCGCCTTCATTTTCGCGATCTTCATCATCCATNATCAGGACCATTTTGCCCTGGCGGAAGTCCTCTAAGATTTGTTCAGTCGTATTTAACTCCACAACATTGCTTCCTGTTCCCTGAATAACTGTGATTATACTGAAATGGTTAAACAACTGTGCCTTTATCGGNATTCATTTTATACTTGGATCAACGCTTATCAATTGGTTTAATAATGTCGAGTANTGCAGTTGNCANGGATTTGCTCAGGGANATNCCCGGCGCCAACCTGATTGACGATCCTAATCGTTTGCGAGTCTATGAAAGCGATGGCTTAACCGCAAAGAAACAATTGCCTGCTTTGGTTGCAATTCCTGATTCGCTCGAGGCGCTGCAGCAGATTGTCAAGGTCTGTTATAGAAATGCCATACCNCTGGTGGCACGAGGCGCTGGCACAGGTCTGTCTGGTGGCGCTACACCNCATGCCGAAGGCGTTCTGGTCAGCCTGGCTCGATTCAATCGAATTCTGGAGGTAGATGCAAAGAATCTGATTGCCAGGGTGGAACCAGGCGTGACTAATCTTGCCATCTCCGATGCCGCTTCAGAGTTTGATCTGTTTTATGCGCCAGATCCTTCTTCTCAGGTGGCCTGTACTATCGGNGGAAATGTTGCCGAAAANTCAGGCGGTGTACACTGTNTGAAGTATGGTCTTACCGTTCANAATGTGCAGGGGTTGAAAGTTCTGACNGCACAAGGTGAGATTATTGAGGTTGGCGGTCTTGAGCTTGACCAGCAGGGCTTTGATTTGNTGGCAGTGNTGCATGGGTCTGAGGGCATGCTAGGGCTTGTTATTGAGGTGATGGTAAATCTGNTAGCCAATCCTGAAGCGGTAGCTGTATTGATGGCGGGCTTTAGTGACTGTGGGCAGGCCGCTGATGCCGTGGGAGAATTGATTGGNCGTGGCGTTATACCNGCTGGCCTGGAATTAATGGATCGACTCGCCATACAGGCTTCCGAAGATTTCGTACACGCAGGTTACCCTCTTGATGTGGAAGCGCTGCTACTGTGTGAATTGGATGGGTCCGAGGATGACGTGCAGGATCAGATAAACCTGGTNGAGCGNCAGTTTCGAGCNAGTGGTGCTACCACCGTCGTGGTTGCCAGAGATCCGATAGAACGGGCGCGACTATGGCAGGGAAGNAAAGCCGCGTTTCCGGCNGTGGGCAGAATCGCTCCGGACTATTATTGTATGGATGGCACCATTCCTCGCAGGGAACTGTCCCGGGTATTGAATCGAATTGCTGAGTTATCGNANAAGTATGCCTTGCGGGTGGCCAATGTTTTTCATGCNGGAGATGGAAACCTGCACCCGCTTATCCTCTANGATGCCAATGTAGCNGGACAATTGGTTGCAGCAGAAGCTTTTGGTGCTGAAATTCTTGAAATGTGTTTNGCATCTGGGGGAACTATCACGGGNGAGCATGGTGTGGGTCTCGAAAAAATAGACCAGATGTGTAACCAGTTTTCGAGCGACGAGTTACAGATTTTTCATGGTATAAAACACGCTTTTGACGGNCGAGGAATTTTGAATCCAGGTAAAGCGATTCCAACGCTGAATCGTTGTGCTGAGTTTGGTGCCATGCATGTCCGTTCAGTCCTCGGAAAAGAAACCAAANCGNGCCTGGAACGCTTTTAGATGGGCGTTNACCATNCCANTTCTATCCTTGAACAGATCCAGCAGGCCAGGGCGTCCGGGCAGAGGCTTCGGATTCGGGGNTCAGGTAGCAAGGACTTCCTCGGATATATTGCGCCTGATCTGATGGTGTTGAGTACCCTGCAGCACAGTGGNGTGATTAGTTANCGACCGGAGGAATTGGTTNTTACGGTTAGGGCAGGTACCCGCCTGTCGGAATTGGATGCTGTTTTAGCAGGAGCAGGCCAATANCTGCCTTTTGATCCGCCGCAGTTGGNCGGTGATCCTACCGTGGGCGGAATCGTTGCCAGTGGCTTGTCGGGCCCAGGAAGGCCCTTTCGTGGTGCAGTGCGTGATGCTCTGTTAGGTGTAACCCTTGCTACTGCCGAGGGTTCAGCCGTTCATTTTGGCGGAGAGGTGATGAAGAATGTGGCTGGATATGATGTGTCACGATTGATGGTTGGCNCCATGGGGACCCTGGGCTGCATACTGGATGTCAGTTTAAAGGTGCTACCCAAACCGCAGCATGAATGCTGCCTAAGCCTTGCCATGCCNCCAGCTGACATCATTGATCTGATTTGTTCCTGGCGCCGGGAAGCCGCTCTAACTGCGGCCGCTTTTGTCGACAGNCAATTAGTTCTACGTTTTTCTGGTTCCCATCAGGAAGTGTCCAGGGTGGTCAGGAAGTGTCCTGGTGTGGCAGTTGCCGATACCGTGTTTTCTGATCTGCGTGATCTGAAGTTTTCCANGACAGGGAATTTACTGCGTTTGAGTGTCGCCGTCGATTCCAGTTATGGTCTTGAAGAGGCGGTGGCTGTGGACTGGGCAGGTGGGATTAGATGGCTGGAAGATTCTACTTTGGACCTGGCCCAGCTCNGCGAGGGCCATGCTGTGCAATNTTTTGGCAGGCCTGGCANCAANCAGCGGTTTTCACCTTTATCAGCCGGTCTGGAGTTAATNCACAGGAACATAAAACAGGAANTTGATCCAACCGGGCTTTTCAATTATCAACGTCTTTATGGAGCCTGGTAATTGCAGACNACNATACATTCTCGACTGAAAAGTGACGCGCGTGCCTTNCGGGCGGACCAAATATTGCGCAGTTGCGTTCATTGNGGATTCTGTACTTCTGCCTGTCCCACCTATCAATTGCTTGGNGACGAACTGGATAGCCCCAGGGGCCGNATCTATCTGATAAAAAATATGCTTGAAGANGATGCNATTGCTGAAGCAACTACCACACATCTGGATCGGTGTCTGACCTGTCGCAGCTGCGAGACAGCCTGTCCTTCAGGGGTTGAATANGTTGAGTTGCTGGATATAGCCAGGGGAATGATAGTCGAGCGTAAAGGACTGGCCNGGCTGACTCGATTCAAGCGNTGGCTANTGCGAAAACTGTTGTTGAAAGTGTGGCTCACCCGGATCAGTGCAGTAATGATTCGACTGGTCCATCCGCTGNTNCCNAAAAGCCTGGGGGTTCAGGCTGTNNTGNTCAGGCCCTATATTGTGACGCCTATTCAAGCCCCTGCAGANCCTGTTAATCCTGTGGCCAGGGTTCTGCTGCTCAAGGGCTGTGTACAGCAATCCCTGACGCCGAACGTCAACTTTGCACTGACTGCTCTGCTTCGNCAGCAGGGTGTTGCCTGCCNGTTCCTGAAAGCTGAAGGCTGTTGCGGNGCACTCGAACATCATCTCGGCGAACATGAGTACGGTAAACTAAGGATGAAGGCATTGATTGATGCTGTTTATCCTCTGCTCGAAGATCTGGATTACATTGTNTCCAGTGCCAGTGGTTGNGGTGTAACNCTCAAGCAGTACCCNGCTTATTTTTCAGAAGATAGGTTTCCAGNAAGCGGGTTTTCAGAAGATAAGGCCTATGCGCAGAAAGCGCTGGCTGTTTCTGCCAAGGTGATTGACGTGGTTGAATTGATGGGCCGCTTTGATTGGCATTGCAGTGCAGATCGAGTCAGCGTACACACGCCCTGTACTTTAAGTCATGGTCAGGGCCTGGACCACCAGGTGACAGCGCTGCTTGAAAAAGCGGGTGCCAGCATCCAGGCAGTTAAAGNAGATCTGGCCTGTTGTGGTTCTGCCGGAAGTTATAGCGTATTACAACCGCTGCTCGCAGATCAGNTGAGAGATGNGATGNTGGAAGCGNTGGATCGAAGCCANCCAGACTTTATTGTCACTTCTAATATNGGCTGCCAGNTACATCTGGCGGTTANTAGCCAGGTNCCGGTGGTTCACTGGCTCGAATATCTNTACCAGCACCGGNCCTAGATTACGCTAGCCCTTGGATAACGACAATNTCAGCGNTACTGGACTTGAATCGATGCTGGNCAAGTTGCTGGTANGCTTTGGAGTGGTACCAGCCAAGTGCNGCNGATTTATCGGTAAAGCGTAGAATTACNGTNCTGGTTCCCAGGGGCNCGCCTTCAAGGNNNTCTCCAGNATCATCTACGGCACATACCTCGCCCCGGAANTGNTGCAGGATTTCCATAAACCCGGCTTCGTAAAGGCGGTAAGTNTNGCGATCCGAAATGGTTACGTGGGCAACGACATANGCGCTCAAGTGACGNTTTCCGTNTCGAAATAGAGCCAATNCAATAAGCCTTTCTGGGCATGTAGTCTGTTTGCCGATTGCAGATAGATTATTGACCTTGGGTCACTGACCATNTCCGGGGTGATTTCGTAATGATCATGAATCGGCATATCGTGCATGATTTTGCAGTTGCGGTCCTGAACCAGTGCGCTATTAATCTGAAACGGTANCATTTGCTCGATNAAGGCGTNTTTTTCNNCGGTCCGGNTAGGGTCATTAAANTACTGCATGTCAATCCAGGTATCGGTGTACANGAAATCAGCATTCNTGACTGCTTCTGCCGGNTTCTCAAGNTGGTTTATTTTTGCGTNCTCATNGATGATTTTCTGGATATCAGCATCGTAGCTTTCCGAGCTGGAATCTGTTGGTGGGGTGGCGAGCGTAAAGCGAANTCCCAGTTTTGAGGCNATCAGGGTTAGAGAATTTGATACATTGTTCTGGACGCCCGTATAAACCAGGTGAACGTCTTCCAGTGGTTTGTCTGTATGCTCGGTGATGGTCAACAGATCTGTCAGAGCCTGGCACGGATGGTATTTCTCGCAGCAGCCATTGATAACAGGTACNTGGCTGGAGCTAAGCATTTTCTGGACGTCACTGTGTTNNAGCAAGCGAGCCATNATGCANCTGACATTTCTTGAAAGATATTCAATCTCGTGCTGGATTCCAGTCAGGATGAAGTTTGAGGAGCGCCAGTCGATAAANATACTGTGCCCGCCTAACTCAGTCATAGCGACTTCAAAGGACACCCTNGTTCGNGTGCTGNTNTTCTGAAACAGCATGGCNAGTGNTTNTCCTTTGAGACAGTCNTGATAATGNTTGGGNTTGTCNTTTATTTTTTTNGCGCGGCTTANGATNTCACGAATTTCAGTTCCNGTNTAATCTTTGAGGTTAGCAAGATGGCGCATAAACGGACTCCAAAAAAAAAAAGAACTCACACGAGTTCTNCNATCTGGATTAAATANNANTGGAAGGTTAGCCGATGGCAGGGGAATTGTATAGAGGGNCTTTACCTGAATCAANAATAGGCTTAGTTTANAANCAATGNAGGANNNNTNACATGGANTATAAGCGCCTGGGCCAGAGTGGCCTGNAAGTATCCCTGGTTGGTCTGGGTTGTAATAATTTTGGCCGACGCTGTGATGAGGATGCTACAACAGCAATNGTGCATGCGGCCCTGGATCAAGGCATTAACTTCTTTGATACGGCAGACATCTATGGTGGAGCAGGACAATCAGAGCAACTNCTGGGNAAAGCAATNAAGGGCCTTGACCGAAGTCAGTTGATTGTNGCGACCAAGTTTGCAAACCCAATGGGAGAGGGNCCTCTACGCCGTGGTGCTANCAGGGGATATATCNTTAAAGCAGTTGAAGATAGTTTGCGGCGCTTNGACACAGATTATATTGACCTGTATCAGCAGCATGTACCGGATGCAGGTACGCCTATTGAAGAAACCATCNGGGCGCTGGATGATCTGATTCGTTTGGGTAAGNTCCGCTATATTGGCAATTCGAACTTTNCNGGCTGGCAGATCGCCGATGCAGACTGGACCGCTAAGTCGCTTGGCTTGAATTCTTTTTCNTCAGCACAGAATCTCTATAANTTGCTTGATCAAAGAGTCAGTCGAGANGTCATTCCNGCCTGTGAACGGTTCCAGNTTGGNTTATTGCCTTATTTCCCGCTTGCCAGTGGCATGCTCACCGGTAAGTACTTAAGAGGTGAGGCCCCTGCCAAGGGTACCCGCCTGGCGAGTATGGGAGCGCGCGGTCAGGCAGCACTGACTGACGCCGCATTTGATCGATTCGATCAGTACCATAAATATGCCCAGGATGCGGGCCGCGGCATCCTCGAATTAGCCATGAGTTGGCTGGCAAGGCAAGGTGTTGTCAGTAGCGTCATCGCTGGTGCGACCTCTGCCNTGCAGGTGAAACAGAATGTTGAGGCGGCACAATGGTCACTGTCNGACAGTGATCTGTCTGATATTGGAAAGTTGAGTTAGGATATGTGTGGCCGACTTAATATAATCGCTGANCCACTGGNCCAATTACTGATGCAGGCAGTAGGGCAGCGCTNTGCTGTTACCACAAAACTGAACGTTGCGCCGACCGAATCGGTGCCGGTCCTGCGCTATGAGGATGGATGGTCTTTAACTGAGATGCGTTGGTGGCTGGTGCCTTGCTGGTCTGANGGNCCNTCAACCAAGTTCAGTATGTTCAATGCCAGAAGTGAAACCCTGACTAAAAGCCGTGCCTATCGGGAACCTTTTACCCGTCGGCGCTGCATCATTCCGGTGAGTGGTTACTACGAATGGCGATCTTCAGCAGGGCAGCGACAACCCATGTACTTTACCCCGGAGGATGGCTCTGGGTTTTTATTGGCTGGTTTGTGGGATGCCTGGCAGAGTGCAGAGGGTGCGTTGCTCAGTTGCAGTATTATCACTACCAGTGCACCGCCCCAACTGAGTCGGTTTCATCATCGGGTTCCAGTTCAGCTGGCGTCATCGGATTTGGTGACCTGGTTGGATGAAGGTACGCCAGCACATGCTCTGGCGGACCTGATGCAATCCGGCTCGCCTGGCCCGATTGCAGTTCGTGATGTCTCAAGTGCAGTCAACAATGCCAGGATTAAGGATGAGCGCTGCCTACAGGCTTTGACTGAGCCGGAAATTATTCTCTGATATAGCAGCGCTGCCCTTTAACAGCTTCTCGGCGCTTGCAAGTTTAACCCATATGGTAGAACACAGCCTTATTGCCATCTGGGTCTCTGAAGTAACCCCCATAGAAAGTCGGCATTCTTTCTCCTGAAGGACCATCATCGGTGGCCCCTAGGTCCATGGCTCGGGCATAGAGTGAGTCAACCATGTCTCTTGACCCGGCAGGAAAAGCAAGCATATGACCATTGCCAATGTTTGCATCGTTACCATCGTAAGGTGTGCAGACAGCCAACATGGGTTCTCCCATACTGGATCCAATAAAGGCAATGCGGCCGATGTCCATTAAAAGTTTGCCGCCAAGGGGTTCCAGCAGATCCCCCCAAAACTGTTTTGACTTTTCCATATTGGTTGTACCGATGGTTACGTATCCGATCATAATCTAGGTTCCTTACTGTTAATATTGTCTGTTTTGCATAGATGATACTCAGCAGAGTTCACTAGGTCACTGCAAATTTGATCAAACTAAGCTGTTCATTGTGCTTGCTCACTGAATCATGTTAATAATCACCTCGGGGTACTTTATAAAAGGTTGGTTATGGTAGATGAATTGAGCTCTGAGCAGGCAGCGTTGCAGGGAATGACAGTGGCGTTTCATGCCCAGCAATACCCTGAACGCGCAGCGGTTGTGTCACCCCTGGGTAATCGCACCTTTGGCGAGCTAAACAGTAAAGCGAACCAGCTTGCTCGTGCTCTTCGACGGTCTGGGCTGCAGCCTAATGATGGTGTGGCTATGCTGCTGGTGAACCGGCCTGAGTTTCTTGAAGTCTATTATGCCTGCATGCGTGCAGGCTTCAGAATAACGCCCATCAACTGGCATCTGACCGGGGATAACGCCTCTTATATTGTTGCAAACTGTGAAGCTAAAGCCTTTATTGCTGATATTCGATGCGCGAAATCAGCTATAGAGGCGTTGCATGCTAATCACGAACAGCTACAACTGGTAGCCTGCGTAGGTGGCGACCTTGATGGCTTCGTCAGCTATGAATCCGTCCTGTCAGGTCAGGCCGATAGTAATATTGAGAACCCAGAGCTGGGTTCCCATATGCTGTACACATCAGGTACAACAGGACGGCCAAAAGGCGTTTTCAGGAAGCGGGTAACGCTGGCTTCAACCCCGGCTAGCGCCAGGGCGACTGACACGATAAACGCGGTATCCCTTGCGGCGGCATGGGATCCGCAAACTGACATGGCCTTATGTACCGGGCCTGCCTATCACGCAGCTCCGCTGGCATTTAACATCATTGCGCCAATAGCCAATGGTGTCGGTACCGTTTTGATGGACAAGTGGTCCCCGGAAGAAGCCCTGCGACTTATAGCTGAGCACAAGATCTCTCATACTCACATGGTAGCCACCATGTTCCACAGGCTTTTAGCATTGCCGCAGCAGCTAAGGGATCAATTCGAGTTGACCAGTCTTCGATTTATCCTGCACGGTGCGGCACCCTGTCCGGTTCATGTCAAGGAGAGCATGATGAAGTGGCTGGGCCCGGTATTGTTTGAATACTATGCTGCCACAGAAGGCGGAGGCGGTTTTTTTGTGGGTCCGCAGGAATGGCTGAAAAAGCCAGGAACAGTGGGCAAGACACCACCGCACGCCGATAATAGAATATTAGATGATGACGGTAATAGACTGTCAGCGGGTAAGATTGGTACTATTTATTTTAAAGCCCCGGCGCTTCGTTTTGAATATTTCAAGGATGCAGATAAAACTGCAGGTAGCTATCGAGGTGACTATTTTACCCTGGGGGATATGGGCTACCTGGATGAAGATGGATACCTGTTCTTAACGGGTAGGAGTGCTGAGACCATTATCTCAGGAGGCGTCAATATCTATCCTCAAGAAACCGATGATGTGATGTTAAGGCATCCGGCTGTAGCGGATGTCTGCACCATTGGCATTCCCAGTGAAGAGTGGGGCGAAGAGGTCAAGTCAGTGGTTATGTTAAAGCAAGACAGAGTCGCCAGTGAAGCTATGGTACTGGAACTGATTGCCTTTACAAAGGATCACCTGCCTGGGTTTAAGTCTCCAAGGACGATTGACTTTGTTGATGATCTGCCGCGTTTACCTTCCGGGAAAATACAGAGAAAAGTAGTCAGGGCGCCATTTTGGGCGGGGCGGGAAAAACAGATCTGATATCATTGTTAAGGGCTGTTAATTTTTTGGTGAGGTAAAGTCATGTACTTGAAAGTACTGATATTTTTTCTGGTGGGCCAGGCCAGCGTTTATGCTGCCAGTCCGAGTGCGGTGCCCGCCCGGCACGGCCTGGTTACCTCTACATCTGCTCTGGCCAGTCAGGCTGGGGTGGATATATTACGCCAGGGCGGTAACGCTGTTGATGCTGCCGTTGCCACTGCTTTTGCCTTGGCTGTGACTTATCCGGCAGCGGGCAATATCGGTGGTGGCGGGTTTGCCCTGGTACGCCTGCCCGATGGCAGGGTGTTTTCTCTGGATCATCGTGAAACAGCACCTGCGTCAGCTTCCAGGGATATGTATCTGGACACCGAAGGTGAGATTATCAAGGGTCTTTCCCTTAAAACGCACAAAGCATCGGGAACACCGGGTTCGGTAGATGGCTTGCTTGAATTGCATGGCAAATTTGGCGTATTTGATCGAAAGGTAGTCATGCAGTCAGCTATTGATCTGGCTCAGAGAGGTTTTCCACTGAGCTGGCAGATGGCGGAAAGTTTTAATCGAATGTTGCGCCTGGCACCCGATTTTCCAGCAACCAGGAAAAAGTTCTCCAATGCGGGTGAGCCTTTTCAAGCCGGCGACATCTGGAAACAACCGGATCTAGCCAGGACGATGCAAGCTATCTCCGAACAGGGCCGCCAGGGTTTTTATAACGGCTGGGTAGCCGCTGCTATAGCAGCTGAGATGCGTTCCGGAGACGGTAATATCACCGCGTCAGATTTACAGCAGTACCATTCAGTATGGCGATCGCCTATCAAAGGTGAGTATCGCGGTTACCAGGTCTGGAGCATGGGCCCACCTTCTTCTGGTGGCGTTCTGCTGGTGCAAATGCTCAATATGCTGGAGGCGTATGATGTCAAATCAATGGGTTGGGGCAGTGCTGAACAGGTCCATCTGATGGTGGAGGCAGAGCGCCGCAGTTACGCTGACCGCGCCAGGCACCTTGGCGACCCGGACTTCTGGGATGTCCCTGTTGCATTACTTACTTCAAAGCAATATGCCAGGCAACGTATGAGTAATTTTGATGCCAGCCAGGCCACTTCGAGTCACCTGGTGGGCGCGGGTGAGGGCAATTACGAAAGTGAGCAGACCACGCATTTTTCGGTGATAGACAAAGACGGTCTGATGGTGTCATTGACAACGACTTTGAATAGCGGTTATGGCAGTCGTCTGGTAATACCCGGCACGGGAATACTGATGAATAATGAAATGGACGATTTCTCCATAAAACCGAACACGCCCAACCAGTTCGGGCTGCTTGGCATGGAAGCTAATAAGATTTCACCCCGTAAACGGATGTTGAGCTCCATGACGCCGACTTTGGTTACGCACCAGGGTGAGCCTTTCCTGATAACCGGCTCGCCAGGTGGCTCGACCATCATCACCACCGTTTTGCAGGTCATTGTCAATCTAGTTGATCACGGTATGAGCATTGCCGACGCAGTTGCCCTGCCTCGTTTCCATCATCAATGGTTACCGGATGTCATCTACTACGGGCGTTACGGCCTCAGTCCGGATACAATAACCAAGCTGCGCAGCAAAGGTCATGAACTCGAGCAAAGAAGTGTGCTTGGTGATGCTAACAGTATTCATATTGTTGATGGTGTTCGTTATGGATTTAAAGATCCAAGACATGAAGGCCAGGCGGTGGGTTATTAAACCCGGTTTTTCGTTAAAGCATAAATTTAGAGCTTTAGTTTAAAGCGCAAATTTAGAGCTTAAATCTAAAGGGACCTGCTGGGTCTTCACTGCATTTTGGATTGATGAAGGCTGTGATGAGGCAGCAATATTTCAGAAGGGTTGTAGAGTGGATTTATCGTGTTTTAAAGCGTACGACATCAGGGGGCGAATTCCNGACCAGTTGAATACTGAGGTGGCATTCAGGATAGGNAAAGCCTACNNAAGATGGTTGCAGCCGAAAACGGTCATCGTNGGTCANGATATNCGATTGTCCAGTCCGGAGATGAGNGAGGCATTGATAGAAGGNCTGATTTCCTCAGGCGTGCATGTGCTGACCCTGGGTGAATGTGGTACTGAAGAGGTGTATTTTGCCACAGAACACTATCAGGCTGATGGTGGCATCATGGTGACTGCCAGTCACAACCCNAAAGATTATAATGGCATGAAACTGGTGCAAGCTGGNTCAGTGCCCATAAGCGGTGACAGCGGCTTGCTGGAGATCAAACAGCTGGTCGCTGGTGGTNACTTTCAAAATGCCGCTGTCAGGGGCAGCTCGGAGCCTCTGAATCACCGCAAACAGTATCTGCAAAGACTGCTGACTTATCATCTGCCAGAGGTTAAGCCTGAACGGCGCCTGAAGATTGTAGTCAATCCAGGCAACGGCGGAGCCGGTGCAGTTATTGATCTTCTGGAACAGGCTTTGCCGTTTGATTTTATCAAGGTTCATCACAAGCCAGATGGGAATTTTCCTAATGGTGTGCCCAACCCTCTGCTGATTGAAAATCGGAAACCGACCATCGCTGCCATCAAGGAGCACAAAGCCGACCTGGGGCTGGCCTGGGATGGTGATTTTGACCGATGTTTTTTCTTTGACGAAAATGCACGCTTTATTGAAGGCTACTATATTGTTGGATTGCTGGCAGAGGCTTTTTTATCACGNTATCCCGGCAGCGCTGTTGTACATGATCCGCGGCTGACCTGGAATACCATGGATATCTGTAACAGGGCTGGGGGCAGAGCCGTCATGAGTAAGACAGGGCATGCCTTTATGAAAGAACGAATGCGCTCTGAAGATGCGGTCTATGGTGGTGAGATGAGTGCGCATCATTATTTCAGGGACTTTGCCTACTGTGACAGTGGTATGGTGCCGTGGTTATTAGTNACCGGTCTTATGCTGCAGCATGATAAAGGTCTCGCTGCGCTAGTTGACCAGAGGATGCTGAAATTTCCTGCCAGCGGGGAGATCAACAGGCGGCTCGATGATCCGGAAAAAGCCATTGCTGCTATTCAAGCCCGTTACCAGGCTCAAGCCCTGTCGATAGATGACACTGATGGACTTAGCATGGAATTCGATCAGTGGCGTTTCAANTTGAGGATGTCTAATACGGAACCGGTGATTCGTCTNAATGTGGANAGCCGAGGCGATGCCAGCTTGATGACAATGCAGACGGATACTTTGCTGAACATGGTCGGAGGGGAGGAAGCTTGAACGATCAATCTCTGAGATGGCTGAANCTGGATGATAGGCCATGAGCTGGATGGGGAAGATTTTTGGCGGTAGTGTCGGCTTTATGTTGGGTGGACCGCTGGGCCTGATTATAGGGGGTATGCTCGGTCATCATACGATTGATAAGGGGGCGGCTGGTATATCCCGGCTTGAATCGCGGCAAGCGGTATTTTTCACTGCGACTTTTGCCTTACTGGGCAAACTGTCCAAGGCTGATGGCCAGGTCAGTGCAGCGGAAATAACCCTGGTGGAACGGGTGATGCGAGATAATCTCAGATTGGATGATCGATCCCGCCAGATCGCGATAAAAATCTTCAATCAGGCTAAAGATTCCGATGCNGAATTCATGGATTATGCACATCAGTTCTATCAGGAATTTTCTGGCCAGCAACAGATGCTGACCATGCTANTGGAACTGTTGCTTCTCCTGGCATATGCAGATGGCGAATTACATCCGGCAGAAGAGGCGATGTTGCAGGATGTCGCCCAGTTGTTTCACAGTGAATCAATCTATCATCGTTTGAAGGAGAAGTACGCAGATGAAACGATTCCTTTGGATGCNCACTATGAGACATTGGGTTGCCGGAAAGGGGACTCGATCCAGACGGTAAAGAAGAAATATCGTAAGTTAGCCATGGAATATCATCCTGACCGCATTCAAAGCCAGGGTTTACCGCCTGAGTTAGCGGCCGCTGCTGAATCAAAATTCAAGGATATACAGAATGCTTATGATGAGGTAGAAAAACATGTCGGTAGCAGGCGTTGAGCAACGTGCCACTGCGCTACTGGGAATCCATTGGCAGGAAGTCCCGGATGATGGGCNNTTGCCTGTGAGACGCAGTTTAAGTCAAAAACCTTTCAGGTTCTTGTTCAGGTTCTTGTTCAGGTTCTTGTTCAGGTTTGTTTAACTTGACCTGGCCAGTCAGTTCACGCTAGTTTTCTTTCCTGCGCTGACATAACCCAGTTATTNCTGGACCTGTTATTAATGTCAATAGANTGGAATNGAGGACCGTGATGGCTATTCTGGGCGTACAGATGTTCACCTTAAGGGAATTTACCCANAATGAAGAGGATTTGGCTGCGACCCTGCNCAGAGTTCGTGATATGGGCTATCGGAGCATTCAGATCTCGGCTTTTGGGCCTATACCGGCAGGTCGTATCCAGCAGTTGTGTGCTGATATGGATCTTGATATCGCAGCGACTCACGTGAGCTGGGATCGATTGCAGTCCGAGCTTGATCTCGTCATTGAAGAGCATCTGCTGTGGGATTGCAGACATACTGCNGTGGGTATGATTCCGCCTGAGCAATATCTTAGTCGCCGTGGTTTAGCGCAGTTTCTGGTAGAAGCAGAGCCCGTTATTGTGGGTTTGCAGGCGGCGGGCATAAGCTTTTCCTATCACAATCACCATCATGAATTTCAGCATTTCGATGGCCAGACCTGGTTGCAGACNTTGCTGCAACGCGCACCNGATATAAANCTTAANNTGGAGCTGGATACGCACTGGATCGTCGCTGGTGGCGCAGACCCTGTCGACTGGATTGATAAAGCAGGTCATTGCATGCCACTACTGCACTTAAAAGATTTTTGCCTGGACAGCAAAAACAGACGGCGGTTTGCAGCCATTGGCCAGGGTAATTTGAATTGGGTTGATATCCTTGCAGAAGCGGGGAAACACCCTATCGAATATTATCTGGTTGAACAGGACAACTGTTATGGNGAAGATCCTTTCGAATGCCTTTCACAGAGTTTTGAATTTCTATCCGGNTTTGGTTTGTCGTGAGCGTCGTTAAACTGGGGATAATTGGTCTGGGTAACATGGGGCAGGTGCACTGCAAACTGGTGTCAGCNATAACTGATTTCAAATTAACCGCAGTGGCAGATACCCGGCCAGGGCGATCAGAGCGTATACACAACAGGTATGATGTTACTGTTTTTGACAGTGGCGAAGCGTTGATTAAGTCAGGGACATGTGATGCCATCCTGATAGCAACGCCCCATTATGATCATACCCGCCTGGGTTGCCTAGCTTTGCGGCAAGGTTGTCANCTGATGATTGAAAAGCCNATTTCAGTCGATAAGCGNGATGCTCTGAGATTGGTCAACGCCCATGGCAACCCTGAACAGGTATTTGCGGCTATGTTTAACCAGCGAACACATCCTGCCTATCAACAGCTGCGGCAGTGGATTCAGGCAGAGACTTTGGGTTCTGTTCGACGTGTACAGTGGACTATAACGGATTGGTTCAGAAGCCAGGCCTACTACGATAGTGGCGACTGGCGGGCGACCTGGGTNGGTGAAGGCGGTGGTGTGCTGCTGAACCAATGCCCNCACCAGCTAGATTTGATCTGCTGGTTGTTTGGTTTGCCGGTAAGCCTGTACAGTCAATGTTCTTTTGGTAAATATCACCATCTTGAGGTCGAAGATGAAGTCACCGGCCTGCTTAATTTTGANAACGATGTGACCGGTGTCTTCACNACGACAACAGGCGAGGCGCCGGGCATAAACCGTTTGGAGATCGCCTTTGATGATGGCTTAGTGGTCTATAACAGCCAGGAAAATTTTATAACGGTGATTAGAAACGATAAATCCGTAACCAGAGCCATAGCGGAAAATGCCGCATTTGAAAAACCTGGCACCACCCTGGAACTGGTTCCGGTTGACGGTGATGGTGGNCAGCATGGCGCTATACTTGAGAATTTTGCCGGGGCTATCCTGCGCGGTGAACCTTTGATAGCACCCGCATTCGAGGGACTGCAATCAGTTGAACTGGCTAATGCCATGCTGTTATCGGGTTGGACTCAGAAGGCCGTGAACTTACCGATCAGTGCCAGAGGGTACAGGCAGAGGNTATTGGNCAAAATAAAACGATCGACTTTTGAAAGGAAAGTAAAAGCAACGNTCGTTGACAACATGGCGGATAGCTTTTAAGAATAGCTTTTAAGAANAGNTTTTAGNNATAGCNTNTAGANNTAGNTTNCAAGGATAGCCCATGAAGATGGCTCGCTTTTGGTGACGCTGACCGAAACTGATCGCTAAGAAGCATAGCTGAAGCGGATTGTTGAACTGGATTGTGGAAGATGATTGATCGCATTGGAGGGATAGGTGTCTGATGGCTTAAATTATGCGCCTGTGGCTCGTGTCGCCAAGCCTGTCTGTGAGCCAGGTGCTTTCCGTTTCGCGGTTGCTTTTATGGATCATGGTCATATCTTTGCGATGGTGGCTAATCTGGTAGCAGCAGGGGGGAGCCTGCACTCGGTTTATGAGCCTAATGATGAAGTGGCACACCAGTTATTGAAGCGTCATCCCGAAGCCCTTCGGGCGGGAAGTTTTCAGCAGATACTGCAATCCACGGAGATCAAATTGGTTGCAGCCGCGGCGGTCCCGAATCAGCGCGGGCCCATTGGTATTGAAGTCATGCGACATGGTAAGGATTACTTTACCGACAAGTGTCCGTTTGTCTCACTGCAGCAGCTTGCGGAAGCGAAACAGGCGGTTTTGGAAACGGGGATGAAGTATGCTGTGTGCTTCAGCGAAAGGTTACAGAATGAAGCGGCTGAATTCGCAAGAGAACTGGTTGACGATGGTGTTATCGGTGAGGTGATTCAGGTACTTGGACTTGGCCCGCACAGGCTTTCCAAAGCCAGCAGGCCGGCCTGGTTCTTTGAAAAAGACAAGTATGGTGGAATCCTCTGTGATATTGGCAGCCATCAGGCAGAGCAATTTCTGACCTATTCCGGAAATCAGCAGGCTGAGGTGATTATGGCCAGAGTTGATAATTTTGCTAACCCGCAGACACCCGAATTAGAAGATTTTGGCGAATTTTCGCTCAAAGGCGCTACTGGCACTTCTGGCTATTTCAGAATGGACTGGTTTACCCCGGACGGGCTACGGACCTGGGGGGATGGTAGAACGACGATACTGGGGAGCAAAGGGTTTATCGAATGTCGTAAGTATATTGACCTGACGGTCTCGCCACTGCGCGATAATATGGTTTACATCGTGACTGCTGATGGCGAAGAACAACACGCTGTCTCCGGTAAGATTGGTTTCCCGTTTTATCCTGCTTTTATCCTTGATTGTTTAAATCGGACCGAGTTAGCCATGACCCAGGCGCACTGCTTTAAGTCAGCCGAATTGAGTCTGCTGGCTCAGGCTATGGCCGATCAGGCCTCCTAATGCGGCTCCTTCAGACGACGTCAGATTTGCTTAAGGAGCAGATGCTTGAGTTTCATCGCGATAGCTTTAATGTTCCCGCAGAGCGCCTTAAGTCGGTATTTGCTCCCTACCGTATCTGCCCGCTGGGCGCCCATGTGGATCATCAGCTGGGTATGGTTTCTGCGCTTGCAACTGAAATGGGCATCTGGGTTCATTATTCTGAGCGTTCAGATGGCCAATGTGTCATACGCAGTGAAGGTTTTCCCGGTGAGGTTCAGTTTGAGCTATCCAGCCCGCCACAACGTCAATTTGATTGGGCAGATTATGCGCGTGGCGCTTTGCAGACATTGCAGCGCCGATATTCCCTGACCCGAGGACTATCGATATCGA
>NZUN01000122.1 GCA_002697205.1 Gammaproteobacteria bacterium | reverse complement strand
ACCCGGATAAAACGATAAATCCAATAATTGGGCGCGGTAAAAGATATAGACCTGTGAGATATGCGGGACACTGAATAGCGTATAGATTTCGATGATTCTGATTTTTGCATTGGCTTCTTCGGTTGTCTCCCTGATTGCGCCCTCTTCAACGGTCTCACCATATTCAAGAAAGCCAGCAGGCAGCGTCCATTTACCTAGTCTGGGTTGTATAGCGCGCTTGCACAGCAGTACTTTTTCTTCATAGACGGGTAGACAACCCGCAATGATTCTTGGGTTTTGGTAGTGTATGGTGTGACAGGCGCTACAGACATAGCGCAGGCGATTGTCGCCGTCTGGAATATTTTGGAGCAAGCTTGCGCCGCATTGGCCGCAGAATTTCATGGACGGAGTATATACGCCTTAAGGTTCTCCACTCAATGAGAGTTGCTTTTGATTGAAGAAATAACATTGCGATTGGCAGCCTACCAGCCTGCCGAGCGTCCTGCCGAGCACCAGCATAGAGATGTCGCTGCTGTTCTAGTGCCGCTTCGGTCAGGTCCGAAACCGTCTGTGGTATTAACGCAGAGATCTTCCCGGTTGAGTAGCCATGCTGGCGAAGTTGCCTGGCCAGGAGGCAAGGCCGACCCCGACGATGCCTCTCTGGTTGACACCGTTTTAAGAGAAACGCAGGAAGAAATTGGTCTGCAGGCTCAGGATATAGAACTGGTAGGCAGACTGGCTTCCTTTGTTTCCAAGTATGGCTTGTGGGTTACACCGTTTGTGGGCCTGGTTCAACCGGAAACCGCTCTACAGGCGAATCCCGATGAAATTGAAAATATATTTGAGGTCCCGCTGCAATTTTTGCTAAACGACCCCAGAGTGGCAACCGAGCAACTTGATCGACATAACGAGGTACAGTTTGCCCCCGTTTATGAATACCAAAATTTCAGAATTTGGGGATTAACTGCCTTGATTCTGGAAGATTTTATGAAATTTGGTATGGGCATTGGTGTCAGATGATTATGTTAGTATTTGTTAAATCATTTGGCTTACGGGGAATTCATGATTTATCAGTTGGATGAAAGAGTACCGGAATTAGCAGAGGGATACTGGATAGCAGAAGGTGCCATTGTTATCGGATCGGTTAGATTGCTAGCTAATTCGAGTGTCTGGTTTAACGCCGTCATCAGGGGTGATAATGATATTATTACCGTAGGAGAAAATTCGAATATTCAGGATTGTGCTGTTCTGCACACCGATGGTGGTTACCCTTTAACCATTGGCAGGAATGTCACCGTGGGTCATCAGGTAATGCTGCATGGTTGCTCAGTGGGTAATAACTCCCTGATTGGTATTAATTCGGTGGTGTTGAATGGCGCTCGAATTGGTAACAATTGCCTGATAGGCGCAAACGCCTTGATTCCTGAGGGTAAGGAAATTCCTGATGGGTCGCTGGTGATGGGCTCGCCTGGCAAGGTCATCAGGCAGTTGTCAAGCGAGCAGATTAAAGCGGTGGAGATGAGTGCGCTGCATTACGTCGACAACGCACGGCGCTACAGATCAGGGCTAAGTCGGATGACCTGATCCTGGCAGGCGCTAATATCAGCAGTATATTTTCGCTGCCATTGTGGTTTATAATTTGACGATGATGAACTTTGATTCCTCAACTTTGTCCCCCCTGGCTTGCTGCATTAGCAGGTCAGCACTGATCTGTGCGCGTCTACTGCTACCACTGCCGTTGTAGGCGGCCTATACAAACTCCTGCATTGTCTTTTGAAACTCGTTTCGACGAGAAAACTTCAATGAATGAGAATAAGTAATATGAACAGTAATACCAGAGTAAAAGCACCGCAGCAGGCCGTTGATAAAACGATGCCTTTTCACAAATACAAGCCGTTTGAGCCTATCGCGTTGAAGGATAGAACCTGGCCCGATCAGGTTATCAGCCAGGCACCACGCTGGTGCAGTGTGGATCTGAGGGATGGCAATCAGGCGCTTATAGAACCCATGTCTCCTGCACAAAAACAGCAAATGTATGATCTTCTTGTGGCACTGGGTTTCAAGGAAATTGAAGTCGGTTTTCCGGCAGCATCGCAAGCAGATTTTGATTTTGTGCGCAATATTATTGAAGGTGGTTTAATCCCCGCGGGTGTGACTATTCAGGTATTGTGCCAGGCCAGGAAAGAACTTATCACCAGAACTTGTGAGGCCGTTCAGGGCGCCCGCGATGTTGTATTCCATTTATATAATTCGACTTCTACTTTGCAGCGTAAAGTTGTTTTTGGTATGTCCCGCGAGGAAATTATTAAGCTGGCGACCGATGCGACCGCGCTGGTCAAAGAGTACACCCAGCCCTTGGTGGATGCGGGTACCAATGTCATTCTCGAGTATTCACCGGAGAGCTACACGGCTACAGAAATGGATTTTGCGGTTGAAATCTGCGCCGCGGTGATGGAAGTCTGGCAGCCGACAGCGGAAAACAAGATCATATTGAATCTGCCATCTACTGTGGAGATGGCCACGCCCAACGTCTATGCAGACCAGATAGAATATTTTATTCGTCAATTACCCGAGCGGCATACGGCTGTGATTAGCCTGCACACGCACAATGATCGCGGCACAGGAGTCGCAGCTTCAGAACTGGGTTTAATGGCTGGTGCAGAACGTATTGAGGGTACCTTGTTCGGTAATGGTGAGCGAACGGGTAATTGCGATCTTATTACAATGGCCATGAATTTGTTTTCTCAGGGCATCGATCCGGAACTTTATCTTTCGGATATGCCAGGCATTGTGGCGGTTTCTGAAAGTTGTACCAAGATACCCATTCACGTGAGGCAGCCGTATGCGGGCGAATTAGTGTTCACTGCGTTTTCGGGGTCTCACCAGGATGCCATTCGTAAAGGCATGTCACATGTGGAATCTGGCTCAGATGGGGCTTGGGAGGTACCTTACCTGCCTATTGATCCGGCTGATGTTGGTGGTTCTTATCGAGAAACGGTAAGGGTAAACAGTCAATCCGGCAAGGGCGGAGTTGCCTTCATTCTTGAGCATTACTATGGCGTGCAGTTACCCAGAGAAATCCTGTTGGAATTGGGTCCGATCATACAGGCCGTATCTGAAGTCGATGGCGGTGAATTAAAACCCGAAACCATTTGGAATACTTTTGTAAACGAATTTGTCGAAGTCAAAGGTCCCTATCAGTTGTTGGACTATCAAATTCATACCATTGATATGGAGAGCGAAAAGTGTACAGCGCGTCTGGCTGTTTCGGAAAGTGAGGTTGATATCTCAGGTGAAGGGTCTGGCCCCATTGACGCCTTTGTAGCGGCACTTATTGAAACGCTCAATGAACCCTTGAATGTGGTGGATTATCAGGAATACGCATTAAATGAGGGCAGCGAGGCTCAAGCGATTAGTATTCTATCGATTTCCGATGATCTGCAACGTAAATATTATGGTGTAGGTATCAGTAAGAACACCACTACCGCGGCATTCAAATCGATTATTGCGGCGATCAACCGTAAATGGCGCTGACGCTATGCTTGTTCGATTACTTCGGTTTTGCTTGAGACCAGAAGAATTTATTTGGGCTGATTGATGAATGCTTAAGGGCTAAAAATAACCGGGAAGGAAGTGCAATTGTCGGTTGAATTGGGAACTGACGGCATCATTCTGGTAGGCCTGTTGCTGGCTTTAGTAGTGGCTTTAAGCACTGCTCTCTTATGTCGAGAGAGACAGCGAAGAGTGCTTGCGGATCGTGAATTTTCGAATTTTTTCATGGGACGACTACCGCCATGACTTTACAGGGCGGGCCCGATGGCAAAACGGAATTAATAATCAGTGTAGTCTGTGAAAGCATGCTGCAGTAGACTGGCAGCCAATTGGTCGGCAAGCGCGTCAGTAAAATAATTCATTCTCGTAACGATGCGCTTGTTACCCCTGACTTGAATTTCTTACTTCCCAATACTGTCGCCCTGCGGACTGTCTCTTCGACAGAAGCACCGCTGATCTTTGCTGGGAAGAAATGTAAAACTGTGTTTCTCCGCGATGTCACTGACAGGAAAATGCTGGAAGTGGATTTGCTTGAATGGTTTGAATCAAGTACTGACAAGAGTATATCAACCATCGAGCTGTCCCTGAGCCATGATCGCTGGGCACATTGTACAATCAAGAATCTGCCGGCTGGTTTTCAGATAATCACCCTGACTGAGGTTACTGAATTGAAACTGGCGGTTGATGCAGCAGAGCAGGCAACGGAACAGGTAAGTCAACAGATTAACGAAAGCGTGCCAGACAAGGCCCTGGATACTTCTTCTCTCAGCGCTATCCTTTGGCGACGATGAGCAGATCATTAAAGAACTTTTAGAGGAGTTTATAGTATCTTCTGAGAAAACCATGACTGACCTGTGCGCGGCTGTTGATCAGGAATCTGCGGATCAGGTTAGATCCTCGGCGCAAAAGTAAAGTCATCCGCACGAACACTGGGTGCTCATGTTCTTGCGGATCTGTACGAGGCGCTTGAGGCAGCTGGGAAGGAAAAGAATTGGGTAAAAATAAACGAAGCTGGACTCGCCGCTCTCATCGCTTTTAGTCATATTAGGGATAGAATTCAAACAGGCCAGTGAGATTGAATTGGCATCACAATTTAGTAGCCCCGGGAGAGTATACGATCTTGGCTGTTCTGATCATGTTATCCTGTAATTGAATTATCTCTATTCTATAGCCTTCCAGGGTCAGGCAGACTGGTGTTTCGGGTATGGTTTCCAGATATTCAGTGATCAGGCCGTTGAGTGTTTTAGGGCCATCCTGAGGCAAGTTCCAGCCAAGTGCTCGATTGATGCTTCTCACTGTAGCACCGCCATCGACCAGATACTCACCGTTCGGCTGGGGGTGGATATCTCTGCTGGCTGAGGCCAGGTCGGTGGTAAACTCGCCCACAATTTCTTCTAGGATGTCCTCGAGCGTAACAATGCCCTGGATGTCGCCATATTCATCAACGACGAGGCCGATACGTTCTTTTCTTTTTTGGAAATGCCGCAGCTGCGTCTGCAGAGGTGTACTCTCAGGTACGAAATAAGGCTCATCAACTTCCTGTAGTATAGCAGCCTTGCTGTATCCTTCTTCGGCTTCAAAACGAATGGCATTACGGAGATGAAGGATGCCGATGATTTTATCAATGTCCTCTTTATAAACGGGCAGTCGGGTGTGTTGAGAGGCGCGCAGCAGGGCAATAATCTCCTCTATGTCATCGTCAAGGTCAATGCCGATAATTTCATTTCTCGGCACCATGATGTCATCGACAGTTACTTTGTCCAGATCCAGTACACCGAGCATCATATGTTGTGATTGAGACGGAATTTTTGAGCCTTCGAATACGACCGTTCTTAACTCATCCCGACTGAGATGATCCTCCTCCGCTTCGCTCTGTTGCAGGCCGAAGATACTCAGCAGACCATTGGCCAGACCGTTTACCATCCAGACCAGCGGATAAAATATCCAGAGTAGTGCTTGTAAAATGTAAGAAGACGGCAGTGCGACTTTCTCAGGGTACGCGGCGGCGATCGTCTTAGGTGCGACTTCAGCGAAAATCAGGAATACAACGGTGCAGATAATCGGTGCCCAGACCACGCCATTTTCACCGAGTATCTCGATAGCGAGAACCGTCGCCAGAGAAGCGGCTGAGAAATTCACAAAATTATTGCCGATAAGAATGACGCCCAGGAGACGATCAGGGCGTTTGAGCAGTGTAGAAACGCGTTTAGCTCCACCGTTCCCCTGTTTCATCAGATGCCTCAAACGGTAACGATTGAGTGCCATCATGGCCGTTTCAGACGCAGAGAAGTAGGCGGATAAGATAATCAGGCTAATAATGGCAGAAAATAAGGTGCCAAGGGACACGTCGTCCAAAGAGATGTACTCTCGGTTTGTCTATTTTACGGGTTTTATAGGATTACTGGGGTAAGTGTCAAGCTAACTAGATGCGATGTAGAATCAATTCGATTACAAATTTGCTGCCAAAGTAGCCTAGTACCAGCAGGATAAACCCCGCCAATGTCCACCGTGATGCCAAGGCGCCTCGCCAGCCGAGATAATAACGACCCCACAGCAGGACTACAAAGATAACCCAGGCTGCTGCTGTTATGACCGTATGATGAACTAGTCCGGGGATGTCGGCATTTTCCAGAAACAGAAAACCTGAGGCGATTGATAAAGTCAAAAGAGACAGGCCGGCCCAGATGGATCGGAATAACAGTGTATCCAGGGTTTGAACAGGCGGGAGTAATTTTGCTATTGCTGATTGCCTTTGTCTTAAATAGTAATCACCAAGGGAAAGTGCAATAGCCTGTAATGCTGCTATCGAAAGGAAACCATAGGCAACAACAGAAAGGATAATGTGTAGTATCAGATCATTGGATAATTGCCCACGACTAGCGGCAGTGTCTGGAAACAGCAGCAGCATGATGAGGCTCACAGCCGAAAGGGGGAAAACTATGATGGCCAGATCGCTCAAGGATTTACGTAAGCTGCTCAGTGTGACTAAACAGGATATGACCAGTGCCATCAGGCAGAGCATGGTAAATAATCCAAGATTTACGCCGGCTTTGTCGCTAAAAACCAGCCAGATAACGCCAGCGTGACTGACACAGGCTATCAGTGAACATGTCTTTATCAGTCGGTCAGAACCGGAATAGGCGTTTGATCCACGCCACAGCAGGCGCACACTTATCAGGTAGGTGGCGATGGCGATTAGACCTGGGACCGTTATTTGCATAATGCCATTTCCTGTCAGCCTGGGCAAAGTTCAAAAATAAAATAATCAGCTTTGCAATGTAATATAATAACAGCATCTGGCACCTCGCTCATTAAAAATTAACCTATCGAAATTAGACTTATTATGTTTGAAACATTATCTGAAAGGCTGTCAACAACCCTCAATGCTCTGACTGGCAAAGGTGTGTTGACGGATGAGAATATTACTTCCAGCCTACGTGAAGTGAGATTGGCTCTTTTAGAGGCTGATGTTGCTTTACCCGTGGTTAAGCGTTTTATTGAGCAGGTAAAAACAAAGGCTGTTGGGATGCAGGTGACTAAAAGCCTGTCTCCAGGGCAGGTATTCCTTAAGATTGTAAACGAAGAATTAGTTACCATAATGGGTTCGGCGTCGTCAGGGCTGGATATGCAGGTTCAACCACCTGCAGTGATTCTTATGGCGGGTCTGCAAGGCGTTGGAAAAACCACGAGTGTAGCCAAACTGGCCAGATGGCTGAAGCAACATGAAAAGAAAACGGTCATGGTTGCCAGTACTGATGTGTATCGCCCAGCGGCAATAGATCAACTGCAAACGCTGGCGCAGACAGCTGACCTGCTCTTTCATGCCAGTGATGTTTCCCAGAAACCGGCCGCCATAGCCAGGGCGGCTCTGGCAGCAGCAAAGAAACAGTTTGCCGATGTGCTGATCATCGATACTGCCGGTCGTCTTCATGTGGATGGTCAGATGATGCAGGAGATAAGTTCTCTGCATGAAATTCTGGCACCCGCCGAAACATTATTTGTTGTCGACGCAATGACTGGACAGGATGCGGCCAATACAGCAAAAGCATTCAGTGATGAGTTACCGCTTACAGGGGTGATTCTGACTAAAACGGACGGCGATGCCAGGGGTGGGGCTGCGTTGTCCGTACGGTATATCACTGAAAAGCCCATCAAGTTCATATCTTCCGGGGAAGGCCTGGAAACTTTTGATGTATTTCATCCTGAGCGAATAGCGTCAAGAATTTTAGGTATGGGTGATGTTCTGTCTCTTATCGAAGAGGCTGAACAGAAAATTGACAAGAAGAAGGCTGAAAAATTAGCCAAGAAGATTAAAAAGGGTAGGAACTTTGATCTGGATGATTTCAGGGATCAGATACAACAGATGAATAATATGGGTGGCCTTGCTGGGATGTTGGATAAATTACCCGGAACCGGGCAAATGGGGCAAGCTGCCAAGGACAGGGTCAGTCAGCAGAATTTTGTTCAGCAGGAAGCCATCATCTGTTCTATGACGGCCAGGGAGAGGCGATTTCCTGATGTGATAGCGGGCTCTCGAAAGAAAAGGATAGCCAGAGGCTCGGGTACCCAGATCCAGGATGTGAACCGGCTATTGAAGCAGCACAAACAGATGCAGAAAATGATGAAAAAGCTGGGCCGCAAAGGCGGGATGTCGAATATGATGCGTGGGATGCAGGGAATGATGCAGCAGGGAGGCCCCCGAGTGTAGTGAAATTGGCTAGGCGCAGCAGCGAGAGTTGCTATTACCTTTTCGCCAGCATCTCAAGGAAAAGAGTTTTATTCAGCGGTGTATTACCGTACAATTGGCGGCTTTTTACGAGGAAACGGTTTGTAGTTTCATCGTACAACCCGAAACTAGAGGATGGACTTTAAATGGTGATGATTCGCCTGGCACGAGGAGGCAGCAAGAAGCGGCCCTTCTACTACATAACCATTGCTGATCGCAGAGAGAGCAGGAATGGTAAATTCATCGAGCGAATTGGCTTTTTCAATCCGCTTGCAAGAGGTGCCGAAGAAAGATTACGTCTGGATATGGATCGAGTAGAGTATTGGCTGAAGCAGGGCGCGCAAGCCTCAGCTAGAGTTAAGTCTCTGATAAAGGCTTACCGTAAAGATGTTGGTGCAGTCGATGCTGAAGCTGAAGAGGCTGTAGCTTAGATTCCACCCATGCCAGAGCCAGGTTCTTGCCAGGGAAGAGATGTTGTTCAGGTCGGCACAGTCACAGGTGTATTTGGTTTAAAGGGCTGGGTTAAGGTCTTTTCTTATACCGATCCAATAGAAAGCATTGTCGACTATCAGCCCTGGTTAATAAAGCGGGGTGAAAGCGAGCAGTTGGCGGAAGTTGCCCAGGCCAGATGTCAGAGCAAGAAAATACAGGTTAGGATGAGAGGTTACGATACCAGAGACCAGGCAGAGGCCTTGGTGGGAATGGAAATCTGGGTTGAGAGGCAGCTGTTCTCTGCATTGGATGAGGACGAGTATTACTGGTTTGAGTTAAAGGGCCTGGCGGTCGTTAATGAACTCAATGAAAGGTTGGGCACTATGGACTCGGTGCTGGAAACGGGGGCGAATGATGTTTTGGTGGTTGTGCCGGACCCTACCAGTATCGACCAGCAAGAAAGATTAATCCCGTATGTTCAGAGCGAAGTGGTTAACAAAGTAGACCTTAAGTCCGGTTTGATTCGAGTGAACTGGCCAAGGGATTACTGATGGAATTCGGGGTGGTTACCGTCTTACCGGAGATGTTTACCGCGTTAACTGATTTTGGAATCACCGGGCGGGCCTTTAAAGCGGGTATAGCGACATTGAATCTTGTTAATCCGAGGGCGTTTTCTAAGGATCGACACGGCACGGTAGATGATAAGCCCTATGGTGGCGGCGCGGGCATGCTGCTTAAGGTGGAGCCCGTGTTAGCAGCAGTCGATGCGGCACGAAAACAGTGCAAGCATCCGGCCAAGGTGATTTATTTTTCACCGCAGGGGCGCAGGTTAGTTCAAGCGGATTTGAATGAGTTGGCCTGCCAGCCAGCGCTTATTTTTATAGCAGGGCGATATGAAGGAGTGGACCAGCGTTTAATTGAACTGGTGGTAGATGAAGAATACTCCATCGGTGATTATGTTTTGAGCGGTGGTGAGATTCCGGCTATGGCAGCTATGGATGCCATCATAAGACTGCTACCTGGAGCGCTAGGAGACATGGAATCAGCTGAGGAGGAATCATTTACGGATGGTTTGCTGGAGTATCCTCAGTATACAAGGCCTGAGAGTGTATCGGGTAAGCATGTTCCTGAAGTATTGTTAAGTGGTGATCACGCCAAGATTAGAAACTGGCGACGACAGCAGTCCCTGGGGCGGACATTTTTGAGACGACCTGAGTTGCTCGAAAAGAGAGGCCTGGACGCCGATGAAAAAAGGCTTTTGGATGAATTTTTACAGGATTTAGGTTTGGATTGATTGAGGAATTCAATATGAGTAAGAATAAGATTATAGAACAGATTGAGCAGTCTCAGCTCAAAGATGAGGTTCCTGATTATGCGCCTGGGGACACGCTAGTAGTTCAGGTCAGAGTGCGTGAAGGCGCCAGAGAGAGATTACAGGCCTTTGAAGGCATTGTTATCGGCAAAAAGAACCGGGGCTTAAATTCGGCATTTACGCTGAGGAAGGTATCACACGGTGTTGGTGTGGAACGAACTTTTCAATTGCATAGCCCGCTGATCGAGAGCATTGCTGTCAAGCGACGAGGTGACGTAAGACAGGCTAAGCTTTACTATCTCAGGGATCTCAGTGGTCGTAAGGCCCGTATTAAAGAAAAACTCAACTAGGTTCACAGCCGGTTATCAGTTTACCCCTCATAACAAGTTAACTCTTTTAAGTATTCGCAGAGTACCATCTGGTGTTACAGTCATCAGACCATGGGTATTCGAAATCTAATAAGCAGCTAGCGCTACCTCAAAGCGGGCAGCGTGGTATTGCTACTTTGCGAAAGTACAAAAGAGCTTTTACATGGACAATGAGATTGAACCGACTTCCGGTAGTTATGGGCTTTTGCTGCTTTTAACCCTGTTAAATGTCATGAATTTTGTAGACAGACAGTTACTGGGAAGCTTCGCTAACTTTATCGTCCCCGATTTAGCGTTAACCAATACTGAATTTGGTCTGCTCACCGGCCTGGTCTTCCTGACCTTCTATTCTTTTGCAGGGTTATTTATGGGAACCCTTGCAGATCGCCTTAATCGTACTAAATTCATATCTTTTGGATTGGCACTGTGGAGCGTGCTGACAGCGGTATCAGGTGCCGCCAGGGGGTTCGTGAGTCTTGCCCTGCCANGAATGTTNATNGGTGTTGGAGAATCAATACTCACGCCTGCCTCCATGTCGCTACTGGCTGATCGCTTCCCCGCTCGACAGCTTGGCTTTGCTTCAGGNTTTTATTATATGGGAGTCCCNATTGGGGTGGGTGTCAGNTTGTTGATTGTCGGTTATCTGGGACCTCTGATNGGCTGGAGAAATTGTTTTTATACCCTCGGTGCNATTGGATTGTGTCTGGCTGGGATGCTGTTTTTTTTAGAAGAAACCCCCCGGCGCCATTTGCAGGAGGCAGGTGCCGGGTCATCTGATCGCCAGCAGANTTTTATGGTAATGATTGCAGCACTTTTGCAGGCCCTGAAAGCCTCCCCTGCTTTAGTAATGACNCTTGCCGGCGGCGTTGCATTTCACTTTGTCCTCGGAGCCGCNACGTTNGACCAGCTTTGGTATGTTCAGGAGAGGGGGTTTGAACGNGCTGAGATCGCCCAGATTACAGGTTGGATAGGCATTACAGCNGGTATTGCCGGTAATTTGTTTGGCGGTATCGGGGGTGACTGGTTTCTGCGTAAAACAGGGCTCGGTAGACCTATGTTTTTGTTTATCATCATGTTGGTNCTGGCGCCTATCAATCTTGCTTATCGACTGGTGGATCCGAGCTCTTTTGTCTTCTGGGCAGGTGTGTTTACTGGTTTTTTTCAATTGGGNTGCTTTTACGGGCCCACTTTCGCGACCGTNCAGGAATTGGTCCCNTCGCAGATCAGGGCCACCGTTGTTGCTTTTTATCTNTTGCTTCTGAATATGGTGGGTGTGGCTATTGGCGTCAGCCTGGCCGGTGTATACATTGATTATCTACTGTCCATAGGGGCGGCTGAGCCCTATACCCAGGCTCTGCTATGGTTTACTGTCATTTCATTTTCAGCGATTCCTTTATTTTTTCTAGCAGGGCGTCGATATGACAAGGACAAACAGCGTTTAATGGACTCCACAGGCTGAATGAAAGCGGAAATAGCCATAGAAAATCGAGTCCTTATCGATGACTATCTGGATAGTATTTGGATCGAAAAGGGCCTGAGTCGAAATACTATAGAATCCTATGGCCGGGATCTGGAAGCCATCAGTCATTGGCTTGAGGCTCGCGGCCTGAAGCTACTGCGCGTACAAAGGTCTGATTTACTGGCCTATCTGGCCTTTCGAATGAAAGCGGGCCTAACTGCCAGATCCACAGCTCGAACATTGTCTTCTGTTCGATCTTTTTACCGATATTTGTTAAGAGAAAACAAAGTCGTAATTGATCCAACCTTGCAGATTGATAATCCAAAAATGGGTAGAAAATTGCCCGATACACTCTCCGAGCAGGAAGTTGAGCAGCTGCTCGAGGCCCCGGATGTAGAAACGCCGCTGGGATTGCGCGATCGAACCATGCTCGAGTTTCTCTACGCAGCAGGATTGAGAGTCTCTGAACTCGTTAATTTGAAGATAACGGAAATCAATTTGCGTCAGGGGGTGCTGAGAGTGACTGGCAAAGGCAGCAAAGAGAGGCTGGTGCCCATTGGAGAGGAGGCATTACGCTGGCTGGATGGCTTTGTGAAAGATTCACGACCGAGCCTTCTAAAGGGGGTAACGGCATCAGATGTGGTGTTTCCGAGTAATAGAGGTGGATGCATGACCCGCCAGGCTTTCTGGTACCGGGTTAAGCTGCACGCGCAGACAGCGGGTATTCGGACTCATCTGTCCCCGCATACCCTCAGGCACGCCTTTGCTACGCATTTATTGAATCACGGCGCGGATCTTCGAGTGGTACAGTTACTATTGGGTCATAGCGACCTGTCCACTACGCAGATCTATACCCATGTGGCTAAACATAGATTGAAATCACTGCATAAACAGCACCATCCGCGTGGCTAGATCTGCAATCTTTGGCAATATTGTCTAAACTGGCTAAACTGCTCCTAAAATTAAGGATTTATTCTTGAAAACACAAATGATGATCTGGTTTTCGAGCGCCTTGCTATCGCTGACGACTATGGCCGATACCGATGCAGTTGACGCCGTGCGCTTCGCTTTTCAGGAGAATAGTAAACTACCTGTAGAGGAAGTGACCGTCAGTCAGATGCCGGGGCTCTATGAGGTGGTGCTGTCAGATGGTACCGTTTTGTTTGCCGATCAGAGCGGCACCTATTTTATCGTGGGGGACCTGTACCAGGCTACCGGCAGGAGGCTGGTTAATCTCAGCGATGCCCGACGTAATGATCAGCGTAAAAAATTGATTGCGGCCTTAGATGAATCAGAGATGGTGGTATTTTCCCCCAAGCCTGGAATGAAAAAAACTGCCATCACGGTGTTTACGGATATTGATTGTGGTTATTGTCGAAAGTTGCACCAGGAGGTCCCTGAACTGAATCGATTGGGGATAGAAGTTCGTTATCTGGCGTACCCCAGGGCTGGGTTGGAATCTGAAAGTTATGACAAGATTGTTTCAGCCTGGTGCGCTGATGATCAGCGTTCGGCACTGACACGAGCCAAGACAGGTAAGAAAATTGAATCCCGGGACTGTAAGAATCCAGTTGCGCAGCACTTTGCTCTGGGTGGGGCGGTAGGTGTAACCGGGACACCTTCTATTATATTTGAAGATGGCCGTCTTTTGCCTGGATATTTGCCAGCTGAGAGGCTAGCACAGCAGTTAGGCCTTGCCTCTGGTGGCTGATGTTCAGATGTTGGCGGCTAGCCCGAGGGTAGCCATTGTCTGAGCCTGATAACTATTTAAAGAACATACCGTGACCATTGAAAGAGACTTGTTTAAACTGTCCTGCTTGATCAGCGGGTGGCAGGGTAATGGAAGAGTTTCATCGGATTCAAAGGCTTCCCCCTTATATATTCAGCATCACCGATGCCCTTAAGAAAGACGCTCGAGCCAGGGGGGAGGATATTGTTGACTTTGGCATGGGGAATCCTGATCAGGCCACGCCTAGCCACATCGTTGACAAGCTGACCGAAACAGTCCAGCGAGGCGATACTCACCGTTATTCGCAGTCGAAAGGTATTCCCAGACTTCGTCGCGCTATCTGTCGGTGGTATCAGCAGCGCTACAGCGTGCAACTAGATCCCGAAACAGAGGCTATCGTCACCCTGGGCTCGAANGAGGGTATTGCTCATCTTGCCATGGCTATACTGGGNCCNGGTGACTCGGTGCTGGTTCCAAATCCATCGTATCCGGTCCATCCATANGGGTTCGTGATCGCCGGGGCTGATGTGCGCCATGTTCCTTTAACCCCGGAAACTGATTTTTTCTCTGAACTAGAGACCGCCATATTAAACACCTGGCCCAAGCCCAAGGTGCTGGTNCTTAATTTTCCCGCAAACCCCACNGCCCATTGCGTTGATCTGGCATTTTTTGAACGAGTGGTGGAAATTGCGCTGCGCTATAAAATATGGATTATCCAGGATTTAGCTTATGCAGACCTTGTATACGATGGTTATACCGCGCCGTCTATTTTGCAGATAGATCGAGCGAAAGAGATTGCCGTNGAGTTTTTCACGCTGTCCAAGAGTTATAATATGCCGGGTTGGCGGGTGGGTTTCTGTGTTGGCAATGAAGCATTNGTTGGCGCACTGGCGNGGATCAAATCTTATCTGGATTACGGTANCTTCACGCCTATTCAAGTTGCCGCTATAGCAGCCNTGGAAGGCAGTCAGGATTGTGTTGTAGAGATCAGGGAGACCTATCAGAAACGNCGGGATGTGCTGTGCGAAGGNCTGCTGGCNGCTGGTTGGCCGGTGGTTGTGCCAAGCGCAACTATGTTCGTGTGGGCAAAGATACCGGAAAAATACCGGCATTTGGGATCTCTNGAGTTTAGTAANTTGTTAATCACNGAAGCNCGTGTGGCGGTTTCTCCGGGGGTTGGTTTTGGGCAGTATGGTGATGATCACGTGCGATTTGCGCTTATCGAAAATGAGCATAGAATCAGGCAGGCTGTCNGAGGTATAAAGAAGTTATTGAANCGTACCTAAAATAATAAGGTGTCGCNGATCAAGTATGGATAAATCAGTTATGAATATCGGGATATGTGGTGCAGGNACAGTGGCCGGTGGCCTGGTCNGTCTTTTGAAAAAGAACNAGCAGTTGATTGCAGCAANAATAGGGCANCCAATTGAAATCGTACAGATCGGTTCAAGGNATGTGCCCAAACAGCCTGTGTTTGACGGGATAGCCTTTACTGACAATATATTTGAAGTAGCTGAGAANCCTAAGGTTGATGTTTTAGTNGAGCTGATTGGTGGAACNGATGATGCTCTAGCGCTGGTGGGTACTGCCCTGCGGGCAGGTAAATCGGTGGTGACTGCAAATAAGGCNTTGATTGCCGAGCNTGGTCAGGANTTGTTTCAGCTGGCCGAGCAGACAGGCCAGCAACTTGCCTTTGAAGCNTCGGTTGCTGGTAGCATTCCGATAATTAAAGTAATGAGAGAGAGCCTGGCTGGCAACGAAATAGAGGCCGTGGTGGGTATTATAAATGGCACCACTAACTATATTCTGTCGCAGATGTCCAAACCGGGTTCGAGTGTAAGTTTTGAGCAGGCGTTAGCAGAAGCACAGCGGNTGGGTTATGCCGAAGCGGATCCAACCTTTGATGTGGAAGGCCTCGATGCAGCCCATAAACTNACCATTTTAAGCGCGATTGCTTTTGGTACTCGATTGAGGTTTGACGCCATCTATACCCAGGGCATTCAGGAAATTCAGTTAGAAGATATTCGCTTTGCTGCTGAGTTNGGTTACCGANTGCGGCACCTGGGGATTACGCGAATACGGGAAACGGGCATCGAGNTAAGAGTTCATCCCACNCTGATAGATGATAAACAGATTNTCGCTCAGGTAGATGATGTGATGAATGCGGTTATGGTTTTGAGTGATGCTGCCAGTCAGACATTGTATTGCGGACCCGGGGCGGGGGCAGGCCCCACNGCATCCTCAGTTCTCTCTGATCTNATAGACCTCAGTCGAGGATCAACGCCGCCTGCNNTGGGCTNCCTNCCAGAAGCGCCTTGCGACTTGCCGGCCCTGCCAGTGAGCCAATGCCAGATGAGTTTTTATTTNCGTCTGCGCGTCGCTGACCGNNCTGGCGTGTTATCGCGAATAACGCGCATTCTAGGCGATTATGAAATCAGTATTGAGGCCCTCCTGCAGAAAGATCCGGAGCAGGGTATTGCAACNATTGTAATTACCACCGACAGGGTGGTGGAAGAAAGAATGGATGCGACCATTGAGAAGTTAGAGTCCTCAACTGATGTANTGGAAGCAGTCATTAAGATTCGGATATTTAGTTTTGGTGGGTAAGTGGCTGTAAAGCTGCTGAGACGCACCAGCNTAGCGCCTCTGGANGGCCTCGACCCGCAGTTGTCAGAGCTGTTGAGCAACCGAGGCTTGAAAAATGCCGATGAGGCTGACTATGCCCTGACAGGNCTCATTGCCCCTACCCGTTTGAAGGGNTTATCCAGTGCTGTTCGGTTAATAGAAAATGCTATNTGCACNGGGCAGTCNATCCTCATCNTAGGAGACTATGATACNGATGGAGCGACCAGTGTNACCTTGTTATTGTCGGGNTTAAAAGCGCTTGGTGCGGNCCAGGTTTCTTATATNGTTCCAGACCGCTTCAGGCTGGGCTATGGCCTAAGCCCTGAGATAGTGGAGTTAGCCGCTGCTAACAAACCAGATTTACTGATTACAGTTGATAGCGGTATCTCAAGTGTTGANGGNGTTAAGCGAGCNCAGTCGTTAGGTATCAAGGTAATCNTTACCGACCATCATTTGCCNGGCCCNGTCTTGCCAGNAGCCGACGCNATTGTTAATCCCAATCAGCCGCAGTGTGCTTTCCAGAGTAAGAACCTAGCGGGNGTTGGNGTCGCTTTCTATCTCCTGTCAGGTGTTCGAGCNGCCTTGCGTGAGCAAGGTGTTGAGCGTGCTCACAACCTCAATCTGGCTCAATTNCTGGATTTGGTCGCACTCGGCACCATAGCGGATCTGGTCCCCCTGGATAGAAATAATAGGATACTGGTGAGTCATGGCATTGGTCAGATTCGCGCGGGTCGTGNTAATCAGGGTATCAAGGCATTGCTGGCGATCGCAGGTGTAGATGAACAAGTTGTGACCACCAGGGACCTGGGCTTTGCTTTGGGACCAAGGCTCAATGCAGCCGGTCGAATTGAAAATATGTCCATCGGTATTGAATGTTTGCTGGCTTGCGATGATTCGGTCAACGAGTTTGCACAACAACTTGATCGGTTGAATNTAGAGCGCCGCAGCATCGAGTCGAATATGCGGCAGCAGGCGGATNAGCTACTCCGNGCAAGAGACCTTTCAAAAACNGAAAGTGTTGGCGTGTGTTTATTTGATGCCAGNTGGCATGAGGGCGTGGTGGGTATACTTGCTTCCAGAATCAAGGATCAATTAAACCGACCAGCCATTGTTTTTGCGCCTGCTCTGGATGGTATGCTNAAAGGCTCGGGNAGGTCTATTCAGGGTTTCCATTTAACCGATGCNCTGGCCATGGTTGCATCGACAAAACCAGGACTCGTCAGTAAGTTCGGCGGTCATGCCATGGCNGCGGGGCTTTCTCTTGAAGCAGACCATCTAGATGAATTTTCAACCCGGTTCAACGAAGTCGTGAGCAGGCAGTTAGGTGAGCAGGCACTTGAAAAAATCTGCTACTCNGATGGGCCGGTTGAAGAGTTTGGATTGCCCGCAGTTAGCAAAATAGTTCGTGACCAGCCCTGGGGGCAGGGTTTTCCGGAACCCGTTTTTGATGACTTATTTGAAATTGTTTCGCAGCGTCTGTTATCGGGGCAGCATNTGAAACTACAGCTGCGGGTGAAACAAGCGGTAAGGGTGCTCGACGCTATTTTTTTTAATCGCGATCAATTAATAGAAGCNCCTGAGGCTCACTTCGCTTACAAACTGGATGTCAATCGATTTAGAGGTGTTGACCGGGTTCAATTNGTCATTCAGTACCTGTTTTAAAGNATTCATCCGGGATAGCTTGTTAATCTCTATAGAAGGTGTTTAGACATTAGTTTACAATTCTGCGAACTTTAATTCCGCCGCGACCATGATTGAAAGCAACGCCATACTGATAAAAATCAAAGACAGCCAGGCACGAACTGATGTGCTGCGGGGGTATCTTTGACTATGAAAACAGGAAAGAGAGACTAACTGAGGTTGAATTAGAGCTGGCTGACCCNCTGGCCTGGGAGCAGCCGGNAAATGCTCAGAAACTGGGTCAGGAAAGAGCCANTCTGGAAGGTGTGGTCGCGACTATTGACCGCCTCGACAGNGGCTTGTTGGAAGCGAAGGAAATTGTTGACCTTGCCGTTGAGGAACAGGATCAGGCATTACTGGATGAAGCAGATTCTGATGTGCAGAGACTNCTTGATGANCTGGCTGNTCTTGAATTTCAGAAGATGTTCTCNGGCCCGGTAGACAGCCATGATGCNTATCTTGATATTCAATCCGGTTCAGGTGGAACTGAAGCGCAGGACTGGGCCAATATGCTGCTCAGGATGTACCTGCGATGGGGTGAGGCAAAAGGATTCCAGGTTGAAATTATTGAATTATCTGATGGTGATGTTGCTGGCATTAAATGCGCGACGGTCAGGGTTTCAGGGTCCTATGCTTTTGGTTGGCTGAGAACTGAAACGGGCGTGCATCGATTAGTAAGAAAATCACCCTTTGATTCGGGCAACCGGCGCCATACNTCTTTTGCTTCCGTTTTTGTTTCCCCTGAACTGGATGAGGATATTGATATAGATCTGAATATGTCAGACGTTCGGGTCGATACCTACCGATCCAGTGGGGCGGGTGGGCAACATGTTAATAAGACTGACTCAGCCGTACGCTTAACTCATCTCCCTTCAGGAACGGTGGTTCAGTGTCAAAATCAACGATCNCAGCANAAGAATCGGGATCAGGCGGTAAAGCAATTAAAAGCAAAGCTTTATGAAATTGAACAGCACAAACGTAAAGTTGAGTTGCAACAGATAGAAGATGATAAATCCGATATNAGTTGGGGTAGTCAGATCAGGTCCTATGTGCTGGATGCATCNAGAATAAAGGATCTTCGAACCAATGTAGAAACTGCAAATACGCAGTCAGTTCTTGATGGCGAACTTGACTCATTCATCGAAGCCAGCTTGAAGCAGGGCCTATAGGANAGTNNGGGATGAAAGTACATGAGTAAACAACNGATAGACGAAGACGAGAATGGGATTATCGCNCTGCGTAAGCAAAAGCTGCAGGTATTGCGCGATCAGGGTAATGCGTTTANCAATGACTTCAGGCGNAGCCATTTGGCNTCAGAACTGCACAAGCAATGCGGTGATATGAGCAAAGAAGTGCTTGCGGATNGCCAACTGGCAACACGTGCTGCGGGAAGAATTTTATTGAAGCGGGTCATGGGTAANGCNAGTTTCCTTACGATTCAGGACGTATCCGGTCGAATTCAACTTTATGTGAGCCGGGATAACCTCGGTGAAGACGCGTACGAGCAGTTTAAAAGTCTGGATCTTGGTGACATCATCGGCTGTGTCGGNGTCATGATGAAGACCATGAAAGGTGAGTTATCGGTCAAGGCTGAACAAGTCCGGTTATTGACTAAATCGCTCCGGCCTTTACCTGAGAAATACAAGGGATTGACCGATACCGAAACCCGGTATCGTCAGCGTTACATCGATCTCATGGTGAATGAAGATAGTCGCGAAATTTTTGTGAGGCGCGCGCGCACGGTGGAATTCGTTCGACGTTATCTGACCGAACGATCTTTTATGGAAGTAGAAACGCCGATGATGCAGTCAACGCCAGGTGGCGCAACAGCGGCGCCTTTTGTTACCCATTACAACGCGCTGGATATTGATATGTATCTTAGAGTAGCGCCTGAATTGAACCTCAAGCGCCTGGTAGTAGGTGGTTTTGAAAGAGTGTTTGAAATTAACAGAAATTTCAGAAATGAAGGTATGTCCACTAAACACAGTCCTGAATTCACCATGCTGGAATTTTATTGGGCTTATGCAGATTATAATGATCTCATGGATTTTACCGAGGACCTTTTCCGACAGCTGATGATAGAGGTCCTGGGTACTGCTGTATTTCAGTACCAGGGTGTTACTTTGGATTTTGGTGAGCCTTTTAAACGGATGACGATGGGTGAGGCCATTGCTTTTTATAATCCGGATTTAGATGAAGCCGCACTTCAAGACAGGGCGTATCTGCTGCGTTTGGCTGAGCGGGCAGGTGTTGAAGTTAACAGCCAATGGGGTATGGGTAAGTTGACTATGGAGCTTTTTGAGGCGCTGGTTGAAGATAAGATTCAGCAACCTGTTTTTATAACACAGCATCCAATTGAGGTTTCCCCCCTGGCCCGGCGCAATGATGAGAATCCCGAATTAACCGACCGTTTTGAGTTGTTTATTATGGGTAACGAGATCGCTAACGGTTTCTCGGAACTCAATGATGCTGAAGATCAGGCTGAGCGTTTTCGTAACCAGGTCAAGGCGAAGGAAGCCGGAGATGATGAGGCAATGCATTATGATGAGGATTATGTTGTTGCCTTGGAATATGGATTGCCGCCGACGGCTGGAGAAGGTATCGGCATAGACCGATTGGTCATGCTGGTTACTGATGCCGCCTCTATCAGGGACGTTGTACTGTTTCCGCATATGCGACCCAGGTCCTGAAGATTTTCCAGAGAGCGTGGTTTGATCCGCTGCCGTCCTGCTGGCAAGGTCATTTGCGAGAAGAGTTTGAACAACCTTACATGGAATCCTTAGGCGCCTTCCTGGAAGCAGAACGAGGTCGAGGGAAAACAGTCTTGCCTGCCCCTGACCAATATTTTGCTGCACTTAAAGCGACGCCTTTTGAGCGTGTCAAAGTGGTTATTTTAGGCCAGGATCCGTATCACGGTTANGGTCAGGCCAATGGCTTGAGCTTTTCAGTNCGTAAACAGATCGCGTTGCCTCCTTCCCTTAGAAANATTTTTAAAGAAATGGCGGTTGACCTGGGNCAGCCTGATTTCCAGTTTGTAGACGGTGATCTAAGTGGTTTAGCCAAGCAGGGCGTCCTTCTCCTCAATACGGTACTGAGTGTCGANGAAAATAAACCAGGTTCTCACCNGGATTGCGGCTGGGAAAANCTGACGGATCGAATTATTATGCTGCTGGATGAGCACAGGACTGGACTGGTCTTCATCCTTTGGGGTAATCAAGCCAGAAAGAAGGCCAAGGCNATTGATGATCATAAACANCGGATTATCNCCTCTGCGCACCCATCGCCNCTNTCAGCATATCGAGGNTTTTTTGGTTCCCGGCCGTTCTCCCAGTGCAACCAATATCTACAATCCCGCGGTATGGANCCAGTTCCATGGCTTGATGGGTTTTAGTATGGTCGTTCTTATCAAGTGAAGATATTACCCGAATCAGTTTCGTTGNAACTCGACCCGGCGAAGCAGCGCTTCATTAACAAAAGGTTTGGCAGTNTTGGAANTGCCTGGATTCGAGACTTCCCTGAACTGATTCAGGCCTGTTTGNCGCAATGGGGGCTTACCTTGATCGGTCGGGCGGAANCTGGGCTCGCCGTCAACACCGTTTTTTTTGTGCAGCGAGGNGAGCAGGCGTGCNTCCTCAAAGTTGGCCTGCCACAGCCGGAACAACTCACCGAAATAGAAGCGCTGGGTTTGTTTTCAAGTGATCAGGTGGTCAATGTCCTGGCCTGGGATGAACCAAAGCGGGCCTTGTTGATGGAGCGGATTCAGCCTGGCTTGACCTTACGGAGTCTGCTTNATAANCCGGATTTGGACATTGATTTGGACATTGATTTGGACATTGATTTGGTCAGCTATGCAGCTCCGCTATTGGTNTCTCTGCAGGTACCTGCGGAGGNAACCTGTCAGTTACCGACTTACCAGAACTGGCTCAAAGATGGTTTTTCGCCNGAGGTACTTGAGCAGGCANCGAAGCTGGCGCAATATGTTGACCTCGCACTTAGACTCAANCGTGGATTAACCGACAGATGGAACGACGTCTTTGTTCTGCATGGCGATCTGCATCATGACAATATTCTGAAAGATAGTCATCTGGGCTGGGTCGCTATNGATCCGAAAGGCGTGATTGGCCCNCGTATCTATGATTGCGGNAGGTTTATTCATAATTTTATTCCCCTCGCTGCTGATCGCGGTTGTACCTCTGATGCCNTTGCNNTGGCNGCAGGGCTGATACTAAGGCGCTGCNAGACCTTGTCTGAATTGAGTCCTTACCCGACAGNGGATTTGATTGCGGTAGGNTTTATTGATCTCACTCTGNCTAGCAGCTGGTCTGTGGCGGATGGAGAGACCGTAAATTACAGTTTACTGGAGGCCTTTTCTTATTTATTGCAAGAGGTNANCTAATTGAGTTGATTGGCTCCAGCTCAANTCAANTTGCACTGCCTTCGATAGCTAGCTGATACGGGAAAAATTCAGGAGGGTGTTGCTAGCTGAAACTTCAATGTGTTCTGCAGNGCTGTTGAGTATCGCCAGAAAGAANTGCTCTTTTCTGGACTGGGCGGTGGCTATGATTGAGCCGATCGCCTTGTTTTGCAGAGTTAGATTTGTATGTAGTAGCTGGGGTTGACCTGAGANTCCCGCAAATAGGTTTTTTTTGGTNGCGCCTAAATAGTGAACTCTGGCAATAATTTCCTGGCCAAGATAACAGCCCTTGTCGAAATCGATTCCCTGAAGGTTGTGCAGGTTCAGGGAGTGGGGNAAATACTGGTCGCTGGTTTCCGGGTTAATCCAGACGATGCCNGTTTTGATGTCTTCGGCTCGCCAGCGGGCTACCGAACCTGTTGCAGAAAGTTTCTGAGGGCTCCAGATTTCCCGTCTGGNGCTCATTGCCGGAATGTTGATTCCGANAGTGTCAGTNATAACTGCCTCAGNGTANGTNCCATAGCAGTACCATTTATCAGAAAGGTCGGTCATTTCCGCTTTAGAAAAAACGATATATTTTGAAAGAAATGATTGAACGGCTTTAACNGAATTACGCTCCATTCTTAAAAGCAAGGNTGCNTGGTCGGACCTTGCTGGTGCGCTTTGGGCGGCAGGCTGGTTGTTTTTTGCATGCGCCTGCACTGGTATTCGAGCGACGATCAATGTGGTTAATACTTTGCCCTGGATATTACAGATAGCGCCTAACAGCGCNGGCNTCCTGTCTAGCCGGGTTAGATCGCAGGTNGTATAGCCCTGGAGGAAGGCTTCTGCGTCTCGACCCTGGATCATCAGGAACCCGAAGTGTGAGAGATCGATTAAGGGCATAATGGTTCACTTAGTTTAAAGTGACTAGTTTACTGCTTTCTATNGTGTTTGGTTAAGCACATTGCNGATAAAGTTTTTNGNAGCGAGCCCGTATGTGAGTGCAGCAGGTCAAGCGCAGCAGGTCAAGCAAAGCTAAATNAAGCTAAATAAAGCAAAGGAGTTNAATNATGTCTCGATTTTCTCTGCAGGAACTGAACCGGTTCCGTTGGCGCTGCCGTCGNGGCATGGCGGAATTGGATATACTGCTGGTTCCCTTCTTTGAGGATGCTTTTGAGGCGCTNGAAGCAGGCCAGCAGACGACGTTTATTGGTCTGTTAGAGGAGGAAGACCCAGTTTTGTGGGAGTGGTTTAGTGAGAGAAGCCNGCCACCTGGGTCCGAAATGCTGGCTTTGGTGCAGCTCATTCTTAAAAGAGTCCGGCCTTAATCGATATTATGGCTGATTCAGTGTTTTCGGTGGCACTAAAGCCCAGGGTTTCAAATCTAAAGTTAGCCAGCCTGTTGTTGTCTCATGCACTGGCCGGGATNGGTTGTTTCTATAGNGGTCTTTCAAGCTACCTGGCGCTGGCNTTAGGTTATGCNGTGCTGGTCAACCTCTGTTCGGCCTGTGGCGATGAGGTTCGCCTAAATTCTCCCAGAAGAGTTATCAGCCTGAGAGGCGATGGCCAGGTCTTTGAACTGGTTCTGGGAGATGGTTTGCAACATTATGCCTGTCGTCAGGGGCGTTGCTGCGTGACNACATGGTTGCTTGTTTTTAGCGTGCGAAGTCGAACCGGTGAAATCTTNCATATCTCAATTTTTAAAGATAGTGTANCCGCGCAAGCTTTCCGTCGGGCTGCCGTAGCGCTGCGCTTCGGNGGATGAACTTTGTTGCNTTTGGCTGCGCCTAAAGGTAGTTGAGGGGTTCAAGGATAGTGTCATGAATATCTGGGGCCAATTCCGGGTAGTCCTGATTGAAATGAAGCCCTCGGCTTTCCTGTCGTTTAAGTGCACTGTGAACGATAAGCTCGGCCACCTGGGTAAGGTTTCGCAGTTCAATCAAATCACTGTTAACGCTGAAATAGTGGTAATAGTCCGATATNTCCTGTTGTAGCAGATGTATTCTCCTTCTGGCTCTTTGCAGTCTGCGGTTNGACCTGACAATNCCCACGTAATTCCACATAAGGCGACGTAATTCCTCCCAGTTATGGGACAGGATGACATCTTCCTGGGATGCTGTGACCTGACTTTCGTCCCAGGACGGTAACGATTTCATGTTGNCCACCGGCGCAGTTTGAGTCGCAATGTCAGCTGCGGCGGAACGGGCAAANACCATACATTCAAGCAATGAGTTGCTGGCCATTCGGTTAGCACCATGTAACCCCGTAAAGCTGGTTTCGCCGATGGCATAAAGGCCCTTTATGTCGGTCCGACCATTGAGATCAGTCATGACCCCACCGCAGGTGTAGTGAGCTGCTGGCACTANCGGTATAGGCTCTTGGGTAATATCTAGGTCGAATTCGAGACATTTACTATAAATGTTGGGAAAGTGTTTCTTTGTGAAGGCTGCGGGTTTATGGCTAATGTCGAGCAATACAAAATCGCAGCCCACTCTTTTCATTTCATGGTCGATNGCNCTGGCTACAATATCTCGCGGTGCTAGTTCTGCTTCGTCATGGAAGTTATGCATAAAGGGTGTCCCGTCGGGCAGGNAGAGCNTGGCGCCTTCGCCGCGTAGCGCTTCACTAATGAGAAAAGAACGNGCTGTCGGATGATAGAGACAGGTTGGGTGGAATTGATTGAATTCCANATTGGCTACTCTGCAACCGGCTCGCCAGGCCATGGCAATGCCATCTCCGGAAGCTGTATCAGGATTACTGGTATATAGATAAACCTTGCTTGCTCCACCCGTCGCCAGGACAACATAATCAGCCTGGAAAAGGTCTACCTTCCTGGTCTCCATATTGAGCGCATAGGCGCCAATACAGTGTTTCGGTGAACCTCCATGGGTATCGCTAGTTATAACGTCGATGGCAATATGGTTGGTGTAGATCGTGCAATTTGAACGCTTGGACAGGGCCGAGCCTAGTCGATTGGATATCTCCCGACCGGTTGCATCTGCAGCATGAATGACTCTTCTGTGACTATGACCGCCTTCCTGAGTAAGGTGAAATTCGGATTTCCCGCTGCTGCTGACCCTTCTGTCAAAGTTGGTGCCCATCGTTATCAGCCAGTCGATGAGTTTAGGGCTTTGTTCCACAACAAATTGAACGACGTCCCGATGGCATAGACCCGCGCCGGCAATCAGCGTGTCTTCAATATGCGATTCCATTGAGTCGTATTCGTCCAGGACTGCAGCCATGCCGCCCTGGGCGTAGTAAGTAGAACCGTCGTTGGAGTTCTCTTTACACAGCATGGCTATATTGCTTATACCTGGTAGATTCAGTGCCAGGGTCATGCCGGCTGCGCCGCTGCCAATGATGAGCACGTCCACTTTGTGGCGGGTACCAGAGATTTTTGCGGGCATGGTGATCCTTGTAAAAAATTAATGATAAACCGGGTTATGGATTCCTCATAGTCTAATTCTGATATGATTTAGGTGTTGATCAGGAATGGTCAACAAAGAGGCCCTGAACTTTCCGGGAGATGGGGTGTCAGACTGACACCTGATGGCAATTGATATTGATTGGTAGAGCTTGAATTCTGAAATAGACTCAGACAAGAGACTCGTAGAGCGTGTAAAACGAGGCGATAAGCGGGCATTTGACGTGCTTGTATTGAAGTACCAGCATAGAATAGCAAATCTGATTGGGCGATACGTTCGTGATCAGGATGAAGTGCTGGATGTTACCCAGGAAGT
>NZUN01000121.1 GCA_002697205.1 Gammaproteobacteria bacterium | reverse complement strand
ACAAGCCTGGTATTTTATTTGCTGCTCTTTCAGCAAAAAAGATATGAATCAACGCTTCCCGCTGAGGATGTTTCAGGCATTCAGAAAAACACTCCGCCTCCACCGCCATCCCGGCATCAAAATCTGCCGCGTTGACAGCTGCCCGTATGCACTCAAGTATCTGCAATGGCGCAAACTGCCCGCGGTGAGTCTTGTCCAGACTGGCAGCAGCTGAGTCAAACACAGCCGTGTCTCCCCTGTCGCTTAGAATTTTGTCATCGAGATCTCTAATTTTTCGTGTAGGGCACCCCTGAGCAATAATCTCGTCAGCAAACGCCAATCCACTTGTCACAATATCCGTTTCTACCACCTTGTCTACAATGCCCATATCGAGAGCTTTAGCTGCCGGAATAGGATCACCCGATACAATGGCCTGGATAGCTGCCGCCGCACCGACAAGTCTAGGCAAGCGCTGTGTCCCCCCTGCACCGGGCAATAACCCCAATTTAACCTCGGGTAAGCCAACTGGGGCAGTATTACTCGCTATCCGATAATCGCAGCACAGCGCCACCTCCAAGCCCCCGCCAAACGCTGTACCATTAATGGCGGCAATAATCGGTTTTGGGCTGGATTCCATCTGCTTGAGAACATCGTTCAAGCTCGCGCCTTGAGTCGCTGCAGCGCCAAACTCACTGATATCAGCACCGGCAATGAAGGCTCGATTCAGGCCTGTGACTACAATCGCCTTAACTTCATCATCCTCCAGAGCCTGACTAACGCCATCGAATAAGCCCTGTCGAACCCCGGAGGACAGGGGATTAACCGGAGGATTATCAATGCTCAATAATGCCGACTGTCCTCGCTTTTCGTAATGTACTTGTCCCTTCATCTGTTCTTCCTCTAGATCATATGTAAAAAGGCGCTAGTATAACGTCATTGACCCCAATTGTTATGATCTACGGCACTAGACTGAAATTTCTTGAGTGATCTCAGGTATAGGCAACCCCAAACTTGCATAGCGTCATTACAGTGGTGATACTCAAGCAATTAGATACAGAGTCCTGATGCCATGACTGAACAGCCCGGAAGCAGCGCCTGGTTAGCGCTACACAATGAATCTGCCCTCGATCCCGACAGACCCATCATCGATCCGCATCATCATCTTTGGCGCAGAAACGGCAGCAATTACCTTCTTGACGATCTATGGCAGGATACACAAACAGGTCACCGTATTGAGAAAACCGTCTTTATCGAATGTCATGCCGAGTATCGCAAAGAAGGTGCAGAACACCTCAAACCACTCGGCGAGACTGAGTTTGTTGCAGCACAGGCAGAAAAAAGTGAACAAAACAATCAACGAGCGACGATAGCCGGAATTGTTGGTCATGTAGACCTACGCCTGGCTGCAAAAATTGAACCTATTCTGAATGCCCATATAGAACTGGGTGGTGGTAGATTCCGGGGAATTCGTCACGCTGGTGCCCATGCAACCCACCCGGAAGGAATGACTATAATAGGTAGGGCGCCCGAAGGGCTATATGAAGATGAGGGTTACAGAACAGGCCTACGCCTCTTAGGCGAAATGGGAATGAGCTTTGATACCTGGCACTACCACTACCAGAACACCAGCTTTATCAACCTGGCCGAGGCATGTCCTGGTACGACGATGATACTGGATCATTTTGGCACACCTTTAGGCGTGGGTGCATTTGCGAACAAACGTCAAACCATTTTTACGACCTGGCAGCGAGATATCGAAGCCATGGCAAAATGTGGCAATGTCATTGCCAAGCTCGGCGGATTGGCGATGCCTGATAATGGATTCGGCTGGAGTGAACGTGCCAGCCCACCCTCTTCGGATGAATTCGCAGACCTGCAGTCCCCCTATTACACCCATACCATTGATTGTTTTGGTTCTGAACGATGCATGATGGAGAGCAACTTTCCCGTAGATAAACTCTCGATCAGTTATGGCGTACTCTACAATGGTCTGAAAAAAATAGCAGGAACCTACGGTGATGCTGAGCAACATCAATTATTTTATGGCACCGCCGATAAAATTTATAACCTCAGCTAACGCTCAGATGATCCATCCAAAGCCGGGTTCCGCCAGCAACAGCTGCAGGGATGAGGATGATATTAAGTAACGGAACGGCCAACAGAAAATAAACTGGCAACCCGAAGGTAAGCACCTGCCGCCAGTTTCTTCTCACCCGATAGCGTAAGATTGAAAACGACACAGCATTATTCTCAGCTGCATAATCAGCATACTGAAGGGTCATCGCCCAACCTCCGAACAGTATCCAGAGTGGGGCTGCAAATAGATTGATGCCAGGGACCAGACCAAGCACCAGCAGTAACAACCATCGTGGCCCTAAATAGATAAACTTTGCCCATTCTCTGCCCAACGTCTGCATTACAAACTGAATAAAACGGGTTTTGTCTGTCTGCAACGTCTGTTGNAAGTGTTTTTGTACCGCCTCTGCCAAAAGAGCATTGAAGGGCGCAGAAATGAGATTAGCCAAAAGTGAATAGGTGAAAATGCCAAAGCTCAGCAAAATAANCCAGGTTAAAATCTGAACAATCCANCTAAGCCAGGCAAGCCACTGCGGTAGCAAACCGGCAAGGTATTGATTCAAAATCGCCACATTTTCTATAGCAATCAATATCAGTGCAGCTGCAACCAGCGTATTCAGACAGACAGGAATCAACACATAGGGCCGAATACTGGGTAGGTAAAGCAATCTAAAACCGTCCAGGAAGCAGTGCCAGCCATTAATTNGGCTACGTTTCAATTAAAAACCTCATATTGATGTTCAGTTCAAACAAATGAACCCACAAACCTCGTAATGATGCNTGCCCGTCAATGCAGTGCAGCAACCGAATCCGCCGATGGTCGCNGTGCTGAAANGATGGACACCCGTTCACCATAGCGTGTATGNGGATAATAATCCCAGACTGCGTGATGCTGAGTGCACCTGTTGTCCCAGAAAACGAGCGTTCCGGACTGCCACTGAACCCGGGCTGTCAATTTAGGGGTGCTATTAATATGTCTGAACAGAAGGTCTAATAGTGCCCTGCTCTCNTCCGCGTGCAGACCTTTTATTCTCGAGGTAAACCCGGAATTAACATATAACAGTTTACGCCCTGTTTCAGGGTGGACGACTACCACTGGATGCTCATTTNTCGNGTAACCGCCCTTGGGTGGCGTCGATTTATAAGCTCCTACATAGGNCAGAGCACCGTCATGAACAGCAACCAGGTCCGATATCATCTGCTTAAGCGTATNTGACAATAAATCATAGGCCAGATACATATTGGCAAACAGGGTATCTCCGCCTCCNCCTTCAGGCGTTTCGGTTACATACAACATTGAGCCCATTGGCGGGTACTCGTCACAAGTGACATCNGTATGCCAGCCATCTCCNGCCGTATAAGCTGAATGCGCGGTCGTCTTTACTGTCAGTATATGAGGATCTTCTATGGCNCGCTCTTTATGCATCGGGTGGGTATGTAATTCCCCAAATCTTGAGGCAAATACTTTATGTTGCTGCTGNGTCACGTTCTGGTCTCGAAATACCAGTACTGACCAATCCAGAAACGCCTGATGCAGCAACGCAAACTGNGCNGGGTCCATCGGTCGNCTTAAATCTGCCCCCACCACTTCGGCCCCCAGATGGGGAGTAATCGGTTTAATATCCATCTCTTGTCTCCCAGTTGGTTAGAACTTGANGGTATACCCAGGCATTTAACACAAGACNTTGGCAACCATCAGCGAATATCAGCCTCCCGACCGGCAGGTTCTGCCAGCAGAAGAACCGAACCATCAAGCACCTGAGGTACCTCTATTCCTATATGATTCGCCAAAGTTGGCCCAATATCAACACTCATCGCGGGTTGCTGCAGCAATTCCGGTTTTACTTTCCAGCCANAAAAAACGAGCGGAATGTGTCGATCATAATGATAAAGGGAGCCGTGGGTCGTGCCCGCNCCAGGAAGCATACAGTCTTCATGAAACTGAACGGTCAGATCAGCNGAACGACCGGCTACGTAACTATGCTGCATCAGCTCAGCCTCGGGCCCGGCATTATGCTCAATTTCCGTTTTNGTCCAGGCNTTAGCGACGAAATCATTCGCTTCAAGCAAGGATTCAATATANGCCCTGACACTTTCAAAAGTCTGGTTATGTTGTCGCACACTATCTCGACTAATTGATAACCCTGCGCCGCTGAATNACACCATTGGCCTTGGATCACCAAACGGGAAGGTAAATTTCCAGTAAATATTCCAGTACAGNTGGAAAGTTAAAGGTAGCAACTCAATTCTGCCATCATTCTTACTGCACTGCAGGTTGCCCTGCCGTTTCTTCCATTCCGGTAAGTCTGCCACACCATGATCGGCCGTAANCNCAACAATATAACCCTGCTTACCCAGGGCCTGATCCAGNTCANCGAGCAAGGTTCCCAGTAAAGTGTCAAGACGATTCAGGTTGTCTTCTGCTTCAGCGCTGTTAGGTCCATATAGATGACCAATGGTATCTGCTGCAGACAGGGATATCGCCAGCAGGTCTATGGAATCACCGCGACCTAACTGCTCCTCGTGAAACACCTCAAGTGCCAGGCCAAGGGTGGCCTCATCTATGTAGGGCGATTGAAACACCTGAGCAGCAATGCTACTGGCCTCTCCCAGGGTNACTGGATGGCCACTTGAANNGCCAAGCTCGTCATCTTCACCAGTAAAGTCATCTTCTCTCAGGGATCCAGACCCATGCNGCCACCGCTCCGGAAAGTCTTTCATGTAGCCATCAGCAACTGGGTCGGAGCCATTGAATTTCGCCACATAATCAGGCAGTTCCGTCATGTAATANCCACTACTGATAAAACGTCCCGTTTTCCTNTTAAACCAGTAAACTGCATCGGCATGCTGCCCGCCCAGGGTTATCGCTGCCCGATCTTTGCCCGACAGNGAGAACACCTTGCTATTGGGATCGGATGTCTTCATCCAATCACCCAGGGTAGAAACCCGCATAATGCGAGGGCTTCGCTGTTCATCACCACCAATTTCTAGCGNCCCAGGATCATCATCAAANACGCAATAAAGTAATTCACCGGACTGCTCGTCAATAAAGCTGTTACTGGGTATACCTATCTTGCTTGGATGAAAACCGGTAAGCACCACAGCGTGACCTGGACAGGTCGTACTAATAGCGTGACCCAGTTGGGCTTTTTCATAAACCCTTCCTTCACCCATNAGGCGGGCAAACCCGTGTTGGTACTGGCGTTGTAATAAGTCGGCGCGNAATTGATCGACGACAATTACCACGACTAACTTTGNTTGGGGCTGGCTCGGTNTGGTCACTGCCATTAGCCGTAAAGGAGAAAACACNAGAACCAATGACATGGTAATTATCACTGAAACACAACGCAATGCTATTACCCAGCTGAGTTGGTCAGATAATAGACAGGACCTGATCATCGACCGGATACTAACGGTAGCAGCTTCATTGACTCAACAACAATCGGGGCCAGAGGGACATCANCAAACGATCCTTGCTGTCCTGTCTCAACCACTTCGATACGATTGACAACATCCATTCCTGAAACCACNGCCCCAAAAACTGCATAACCAAAGCTCGCACAACTCATAGGTTTAAACAGACCCTTTTGTCTGGCTTGCATGACCTGGCTTTCCTGTTCTCTGGTGCAGCTGTCTTNCTGATGGTCTAGTCGGGGATTATCTACCACATTAATGAAAAACTGCCGGCCGGCACTATCAATCTGATTCNTCCTGGCCATGGCAATCGTGCCGGCGCCGTTATTAATGCCATTATCGGCTTCGTTATGAATACTTTCGATCTCNTCAAGTTCTGTGAAATCGGGCGAGTAACCTCCGCCCTGAATCATAAATCCTGAGATCACTCTATGAAAAATAGTTCCATCATAGCGACTGTCCTGCACATAACGTAAAAAATTTGCNACAGTAATCGGTGCTTGCTGAACAAACAATTCGACTTCAAATTTGCCCAGGGTCGTCTGCACTAGTACTCTTGGATTTTCAGCTGAAACGGNTGGGGTTAATAGCAAGCCTANCAGAATTCCCAAAATTGCTGACCCNTACTTGAAAAATATCATTGATCGCGACACCTTCTNTCTCCNCATCGAGCATTCATTAGTCTATCCAGACCAGCCNGTATCGATGTTCTCCATACAGCCATAACTGCATGTGACAAATACTCTAACGGNAGGCCTNAATAGANCAGACTGGTCAAACCATCTCTCTTNAGCANCGATTTTAGTCGTTTGNGCAACCAGCNGCAACTCAATAGCAGCTGATCAAAGATCTGAAAGCAGGTATTATACACTGCATAATCGACGCTATCAGAGAGCACTCGTTATGGTACAGACTATGCAAGAATTCAGGTTGGAGAGCCGTCAGTGGTTGCACGACAANTGCCCGGAAAGCGTTAGAAAACCTGGGTTTATTCCCTGGGGAAGCAGCAAGATAGCGCTTACNGAAGACAATTCTCTTTGGTTGTCTCGCATGTCAGAAAAGGGCTGGACTGTACCCACCTGGCCAGAAGAATANGGCGGGGCGGGACTGAATAAAGACCAGTACCTGGTTATCCAGCAGGAAATGCAGCGTATTAGCGCCCGNCCGGCGCTCACCGGAAGAGGCATCAATTACATTGGACCAACTGTGCTGGAATTCGGTACTGCAGAACAAAAATCCCACTGGTTACCCAAGTTTGCAAGAGGNGAAGGCGGTTGGTGTATGGGTTACAGCGAGCCCGAAGCAGGTAGTGACCTGGCTAATCTGAAACTCCGCNGCGAACAAGACGGNGACAACTATCGGTTAAACGGCATGAAAATCTGGACGTCTGATGGCATCTATGGAGACTGGATTTTCTGTCTGGTCCGTACCGANCCAGACAGATCAAAGCATGAAGGCATAAGCTTGATCCTGGTGAATATGGACCAGCCTGGCGTCCGGGTCCGNCCNATTAAACTCATCAGCGGCAATTCTCCTTTCTGCGAAACTTTTTTTGAAGACGCTNTCGCCAAGAAATCCGATCTAATCGGCGGTCTCAACCAGGGCTGGAGTGTNGGTAANCGACTGCTGCAATATGAACGNTCTGTCCATGGTGGCGTTAACACCAGCGGTGCTCAAACCCGTGAACAGAAATCTTCCCTGGCAGATATTGCCAAACAGTATCTCCCCCGAGACCAGAATCCGGAATCATGGCACTCGCTTCGNACCAGGGTATTGCGCCTGGAAATGAACAGTAAAGCCTATAAATTAACGCAACAGCGGGTTATCGCAGAAACACAGGCTTCGGCACCTGCGCTTGCCACCTCTATTCTTAAAGTGAAAGGCGCGGAATTCAGCCAGGAACGCATCGACGTGCAACAGGCGCTGATGGGTATTGCAGGTTGTGGCTGGCAAGGNGATCANTTCAATAGCAGCGAGTTGGCCCTGACCAGTGAATGGCTAACCAGCCGGGCAATTTCAATTTATGGCGGCACAAGCGAGATACAAAAGAACATTATCGCAAAACGAGTGCTAGGCCTACCCGATGAGAAACCCGGCTAAACGCGAACAACCNCTACCCGCGTGTNGCTTGTGCAACACTGCNGTCATCACTTAAAGGGCTACNAGATAACNTTTACAAGGCGCCAAACTGTTTCTGCAGACCCTCATTCATTTCATCCTGCTGATCTGAATAAATCCANGTTAGCAATATCCCTTTTATNGCGGTCACTGTAGCCAGAGGCTCATCCAGCATAAAGTGGTGATACGATTCCGGCACCGTAAATATAGGTAATATTCCAGCCGTTATTTCTCTCATATAAGGTGCCGCCAGCGCCCCTTCATCGGTCGAATATTCNCCCAGTAGCACGGCACAACGACATTTTAGGCTTACAAATTTGTCTCGCTGGTCCACTCCCATTTCCAGGAAATCAAACAACCCTGGATCAAACTTCCAGGTGACCCCGCCTTCAACGCTGCGNAGCGATTGATGCGAAATAAANTCAACCACATAAGGATGCTTGCAGGGTTGCTCCGGTATGAAACGAAATCGAGCCAAGGCTTCCTCTTTAGCGGGATAAATGCGCGTCGACCTGGCCGGTTCGCCATCACGCAGTTCGGCNTTTCTTCCCCATTCAACGTATCGTTCTGGTGGCTCGACNGTAAAATCGGCAAAAATGATGCCACCGAGCTGATCACCGAAGCGATGGCCAGTTTCCAGGCCAACAAAGCCACCAAAGCTATGTGCAACAAGAAACGGTTTCTCACCCAACTGCGCCGCTTCACACACGGCCATAATCTCTTGGGAAAATAATTCTCCGCTGTAGTTTGTCCGCCAACCGCTATCACCATGGCCAGACAAATCTACCGCNACCACCCTGAACTGGTCAGCAAGAAACGGNGCAACAAATCGCCACCATTCCAAATGAGCATTACTGCCATGAATCAGTAGCACACCTGGCAAACCAACCTTTCCCCATGCCACATAATGAATTTTACAATTCTGCACCTCCACAAAAGTATCTTCAGCTTCTGTCTGCAATGCTCTGTCAAACCAATCCGGCGAATTTTCNACACTCATCATTATCTCGTCACTTACGGCGCCGNATAATGTAACACATTCTNTCANNNNCGNCAGTCACCTATCCCATATTTGCTTTTCTACCCTGAACTGATAATGTCCCGCCATCATCCAATGCAATGAAAGGAGAATCATATGGATATTCAGGGACAAAATATTGTCATTATCGGNGGCACTTCAGGTATTGGCCTGGCAACTGCCATAGCCGCCCANAAAGCAGGTGCAANCGTNTGGTCGGCAAGNAGATCAANGNACAAGGTTTCNCTGTGNCAGACAAANCACCCTGAAATCCAGTTCTCCCAGGTAGATACGCATGACCCAGAGGGTCTGAAATCACTCTTCCAATCAGCAGGCAGGATTAACCATATTGTCGGCGCNGCNACAGGTGCCGATCGAACCATGCTGCCTTTCATGGAACAAACTGATGAACAATTCAGGGAGGCCTTCAATAAATTCTGGGGTTACACTAANGTTGTTCGGCAGGGGGTTCCGTTTCTTGTCGATGATGGCTCNATAACCCTCATAAGTGGTACGCCTGCTCGAAAATGTAATCCTGGNATGTCATCCGTGTCCTGCACTGGAAATGCCGTCGANGGCCTGATCAGGGCGCTAGCAACCGAACTGGCACCCAGGCGAGTCAACGGTGTTGCACCCGGCATCATCGATACCGCCATGTTCGACCGATTCGGGGATAAAAAAGCGGCCGCCCTTGAAAACATTGGTAAAGGTATCTTGTTAGGCCGAGTTGGCNCTGCTGAGGAAGTCGCTGCNGGGATTATGCTGGCGATAAGCAATCCCTATATGACCGGNGTNGTGCTCGATGTAGACGGCGGTGCGCTGCTCCCCTNAACCACTTAAATCGGTCCCAGCAACCTACTTTACTGTGGCAGTATAGCCTTACCCANAGGTTGCCTGNCTTGATAGGCTTCAANAATGTCCTGAGCACTGCAGGCTTTCTGGAAATAATAGCCCTGGCCAANATTGCAGCCCAACTGGCGCAGAATCTCCAACTGGCTCGCAGTTTCAATCCCTTCTGCAATGATCTTCAAACCAAGGCTGCGCCCCAAATCGATAATAGCTTTAGTAATGACAAAGTCATCAGAATCAAGGGCCAANNCCCTGATAAATNCCTGGTCAATTTTCAATGTATCTANAGGAAATCGTTTTAGATAAGCCAATGACGAGTAACCAGTCCCAAAATCATCGACACTGATCCTATGACCACGATTNNGAAAAGCCTCCATCAACTGAAAATTACTCTCTATCGCAGCCATGGCAACCCCTTCTGTGATTTCCAGGCTGATGTCCGAAGGCGACAAGCCGGTTTCCGAAATCAAATTATCCAGGCGTTGAGGTAGTTCCACATTAAACTGCTTTGAGGAAATATTCACAGCAATACTAAATTCTTTAAGGCCTTCCCTTTTAAAGGCCGATAGTTGCCTGCATACCTGTTCCAACAGTTGATCACCCAACGGTAGGATCAGATCACTCTGTTCTGCCATTGGTATAAAATCTGTTGGTGACACGTTTCCTAATTCCTTATGATTCCAGCGCACCAGCGCTTCAAAACTACTGATTTCCAAAGTTTTGAGTTCAACAATAGGTTGATAAAAACAAACCAGCTCGTTTTCAAGGATAGCCTCCTGAAGCGCCGAACGAATATAGACAAACCGCTTAGCCTCTTCATACATTGCTGAATTAAACACCACATAACTGTTTGCTGGGTCTTGCTTGGCTCTTTGAAGCGCGGTTTCACCATCTCTGATCATCTCCTCCGCAAAAGTGTACTGCTCAGAGTTAACGACAATACCCGCACTGGCAACAACACTAACGCTTGACTCACTCGCAAGGCTGAGATTCTTTTCAATTTCTGCTTGGATATCACTGACCATCACTACGGCCTGACCCACATCTCCCACATTAAACAGCAATACAGCAAAAGTACCGCCACCAAAATGAGATATCGTGTCCTGTGTTGTTAAGGCCGCACGAATCCGTTGTCCTACTTCAATAATCACCTTATCACCAGCTTCAATCCCAAGGCCCCGATTTATAACGCTAAGTCGATCAATCCCAAAGATGACAATTGAAAAGCGGCTCTTGCCTGACGCCTCGGTTGCAATTGCTTCAGACGAAATCATCCGGCTGGTTAGACGATCCAGAAATAACTGTCTGTTCGGTAACAGGGTAAGAGCATCATAAAAGGCACTTCTGACAAGCTGTTCTTCCTGAGACAGTCTTTCTCTTATATCCCTGAAGGTGACCACCAGCAGTTGTTCCTGGCGAAGCTCAAACCAACTCGAACCAATCTCAATGGGTACCTTTTCACCATCTGCATTGGTAAGGTACTGACGGGTTACGGGCTGGTTAACGAGTTGGGTGGCTTCTTCTGGCGTGCTCAGAGAGACAGAAGGATCGCCGCTGGCAAACTCACTCAGTTCAAACATTGAAGCTAATTCAGCGCCTATCAGGGTATCCTGATCAAAGCCTAGTATTCGTGTCGCAGCAACATTCACCAACAGCATTCTTCCCTGTCGATCTGCGGTCACGACGCCATCATCGATATTACTAACGGTGGCGAGCAGTCGTTCACGGGCAACTTCGAGCCTCACATCCATCTGATGTTCGTAAAGTGCCATCTCAATGGTTATATCGAGTTCTCGATTATCAAATGGTTTTAAAACATAACCATAGGGAACCGTAATCTTAGCTCTGGCCAAAGTCTCTTTATTTGAATAAGCAGTGCAAAAAATAATGGGTACGTCATACTCGGCTCTAATATTGGCAGCTGCGTCAATACCATCCATTTCACCTCGTAGGTTGATATCCATCAAAACCAGATCCGGCTGCTGATCAAGAACGCGTTCAACTGCATCTTCGCCTCTGGCTGCCGTGCCTGTTACCTCATACCCCATCTTCTGCAATCTGGACTGAATGTCCCTGGCTACAATCACCTCATCTTCAACAATAAAAATTGTGCTCTCAGCCATCATCTAGGTTCCGCGGGAATTCTATGGTGAAACTGGCACTGGGCTTACCCTGAAAATTAAGCCTGCCTTCAAGTTGCCCGGCTAATACAGAGACGATTTCCATCCCCATGGAAGCATTCTTACTAATATCAAAGCCCTCAGGCAAACCGTTTCCATCATCGCTTATTTCGAGGCGATAATAATCACCCTTAGGAGCAAATGCTATATTAATATTGCCGATGCCCTGTCTGTCCCTAAATGCATGTTTGAGTGAATTTGAGATCAGTTCATTGATGATCAGACCGCAAGGAACCGCGGTTTCAAGTTCAAGGGAAACATCGTCAACGACAATGTTCAAGCGCACTTCTATATTGGGAACAACATAAAATCGACACAGACTATTCGCTAGCATCTGGATATAATCTTCGAAATTAATTTTGAGCAAACTCTCGGACTGGTACAGATTCTCATGAATCAGTGACATCGATTTGATTCTCTGCTGACTTTCACCCAGTAAATTTGACAGCCCCTCATCGATTACCGAATCAGCCTGCATATTAAGAAGACTGGATATGACCTGCATATTATTTTTCACTCGATGATGCACTTCCTTTAACAGCAATTCCTTCTCTCTCAGGGACTCAGCCAATTCCCCTCTTGCATACTTGTGCTCCTGAATTTCGTTCTGCAGAGCAGCAGATCTCTCCGCTACCCGGAGTTCCAAATTACGGCGATAATCCTCCAGCTCAGCTTCTGTTTTCTTGCGCAATGAGACGTCCCTGGATATGCAGACTAAAGCTGAGCCCTGACTACCATTTTCACTTACTGAAGCGATGGTGACCTCCGCTGTCAGTCCTTGTCTTTCTTTCTGCAGAGACACTTCACCGTGGTACCTACCCTGGCTTAGTAAGGCTTCTTTAACCTCACTGATATCGTTCTCCTCCTCAAAAATCAAGGGCAGCAACTGTGTACCAAGGCTATCTTTCGGGGCGAGTCCAAACATCAATTCAATGGCATGATTGGCATATAAAACAACACCTCCAAAATCGGCTATCACGATACAGTCGGTGGCTTCTTCCAACGACTCAATATATAACTGCAATCGCTCGCTATACCGCTTTTCTGTTTCAAAACGCTGACGACGAGAGTTGTTATGCAGAAACAGATAGAATGCAATACTAAAGGCTGTAAGATAAACCAGATAGGCCCACCAGGTTGCCCATATGGGCGGCTCAACCCTCACCTGGATACTCGTTATTTCATCATTCCAGAGCTTGTCATTATTAGCGCCAAGTAACTCGAAAGTATAATTACCTGGATCCAGATTAGTGTAGGTTACCCGATGCTCGCCCTTAGCTGGGATCCAATCCTCGTCAAAGCCGTAAAGCCTGTACTTAAAGTCGTTCTTTCTCGGTGCCGTGAAATCAATTACTGAAAATTTTAAGCCAATAACTGAATCAGTATACTTGAGTACCAATTCATCTGTTTTAGACAGTATTTGCGGTAAAGGAAAATTTTGGTTGAATTTGCTGAATTCGGTCAGTGATACAGGTGCTATATGGGTATTTTTGGCGCGGATAGTTTCAGGATCGAACATATTAAAGCCATTATTCCCGCCAAACAGAATTAATCCATTTTTCAATTTCAAATAGGCTCCGCTGTTGAAGTCATCACTTTGCAAACCATGTGTCGAATCATAAGCCTCGAACTTCCCTGTAGCCGGGTCATAGGAAGTAAGCCCCTTGCCACCACTGATCCATATCTTTCCGGTACTATCCTCCAATAGACCATATACAGAACCACTGGCGAGCCCGTCGGATTTGGTAAAACGGGTAAAAATCCCGGTTTCGGGGGAATAAAAATTAACCCCTCGATCGCGTGTGCCAACCCATACGCCCTTATCAGTTTCCAGAAGAGACACGACATTATTGCTGGATAACGTTGTGTTCTCACTCGGATCATGCCTAAAGGAAAATGTATCCCCACTGTCCACATCGAGTACAATGACACCCCCCCCATTGGTGGCGATCCAGATAGTCCCATCCCCAACCTGAATAATATCAAGTGCCAGTAGCGATTCGAACTGACCATGGGGATTAGTCGAAATGGGAAAGCGCCGAAATCGATCATCACCTAAATAGAGGTTTATACCGCCACCATAGGTTGCCACCCAAAGCCTTTCTTGCCTATCTACATAAATTCGAGTAACAGCGTCTGAGGAGATAGATTCAGTGCCATTCTGGATATGCCGATAAACTCGGTTAAGCTCACCATTTCGGAGCACATTGATACCCCCTGTCATGGTGCCTGCCCAGATTTCCTTCTGGTAGCTCTGAACCGCCATAACTCTACGATCGCTCAGACCCAAGCGAGTCGAATCATAAACTTCAGCTATTTTCTTATTCTGCCGCCAGACACTCAGTCCCTCAAAGCTCCCTATCCACAGATTTCCGTTATCATCTTCTGCAAAAGAAGAAGTTGAAGGGCTGGAAACACCCCTTTCTGAACTTGATTGCAAATTAAATATGGGAAAGGTATCGACAGTGGCATTCCATTTACTGATACCGTCGTAGGTCCCCACCCAGATAACCCCACCAAGATCCTGAAATAAATCAATAATGGTCTCATCATTTATGCTCTTCGGGTTGGTCAGATCCGAACGAAAATGTTGAAAATCATTAGTCTCGGACCTCCATAGATTCAGACCTGCATCCGCGCCGACCCATAGGGTGTCGTTGTCATCTCGAATAATTGCCCTGACTCTATTGCTGCTCAGTGACCTAGAATCACCGCTATTGGATTCAAAATGAAACCATTTACCATCACGTTCATCAAGTATGCTGATCCCATTTGAAAAGGTTCCAATCCATTTTCGGCCCA
>NZUN01000120.1 GCA_002697205.1 Gammaproteobacteria bacterium | reverse complement strand
CCAACGAACAGATGAGCGCTTTTTATCATCGCTTACACACCAATCGGGGCGTTAATATCCACACCAGCACTGCCTGCACGGGGTTTAAAGGAGACGCTCGTGTCAATTTGGTTCTTTGTCAAGATCAAAGTATCGCCGCTGATATGGTCATTGTCGGCATTGGCATCCTGCCCAACATAGAACTCGCTCAACAGGCAGGTCTGGAATGCGATAACGGTATCCTTGTTGATGATCATTGCAGAACTTCAGACCCAGATATCTTTTCTGCTGGGGACTGCACCAACCACCCCAACCCCATTCTAGGACGAAGGCTGCGCCTGGAATCAGTCCCCAACGCCATGGAACAGGCACGAACGTCAGCTGCTAACATGCTCGGCGGCGACAAGACCTACGCTGCAGTACCTTGGTTCTGGTCAGATCAATACGAGCTAAAACTGCAGATGGTCGGGTTCTCGTCAGACGGGGATACTGCCGTGTTAAGAGGTGACCCGGAAGCATTACAATTTGCTACTTTCTACTTAAAAGATGGCAAAGTGGTCGCCGTTGATGCCGTTAATAGCCCGAAGGAATTTATGGTTGCAAAGCGGCTTTATGGCATGCAGGTTAACGCAGACTCTCTGGCAGATAGCGCCATCGATCTGAAATCATTGATTTGCTGATAAGAGCGAATGTGTCATGGCACCGAAACCCGTTATCGAATCCTTAATACGCAAGAATCTCAAAAACCAATTAGTGTTAACGATTTGTATTCTGTATACTGCCTTGCGAATCTGCGGCGTAGCAGGATTCAGGTCTGGAGCACAGAACCGAAATAACTTAACCTCCGCGATACTAAACTTCCAAAATACAATACTCGCGGTCAGAGGGAGGCCATCATGGCAAGCGTAAAATTTATTGAACACAATGGTACCGAACACAATGTCGATGGAATCATCGGTGACAGCCTGATGTCTATTGCACTTGCCAATCTCGTTCCCGGCATAGATGCTGATTGCGGCGGTGAGTGTTCCTGTGCCACCTGTCATGTTCTTGTTGATGATGCCTGGACTGGTAAACTTGCTGAAATTTCCGAATCTGAAAACTCAATGCTGGATCTCAATCCTGATCGCGAGGTCAATTCGAGATTAAGCTGCCAGATTCCTCTCAGCGAAGAGCTCGACGGCATCACCGTCCAACTTCCCGAATTCCAGTACTGAGCCTAACCCGGCTGGGTCCTGCCGAACACCTGAAGGCCACACGTGTGCATAATAAAAATTAAAGCCCGTTCTCCGAGGGCTTTCGCTGACTTCCTAATATCAACCTGTATTTTCATTCTGCAAAGGCTACGGGCAGGTACTGTATCCTATAACTACCGCCAGTCCTGGGTCAGAAGGCAGCAACAGCAACGATGGAACGGTGTTAATTCTAAGCGAACTTGCTTTCAGGTTCGATTCAGCAAGTTCCTGGGCTATCTCCAGACAGGTACCACAACAGGTTCCCAGCCCTAAACCCAAGACAACAACACTCAAACCCCGTCCCTGGTCAAGATAAGACTGGATATCACAGGAACTGATTCGGTTGCACAAACAAACTATCATGCCAATATTCTAAATGAGAACGATTCGTAATTGTTATAACTAAAGCAATACAATTCTGAACATGACTCGATACTAAATATTTAGTGCCATAATCCTGATCATGCAGATTACTTGCGCTATCATTGCCCGTTCAAAGGGAGGATTCACCGATGAAAGCCATACATCCTGAAATCATTCAGCATTTGAACCAAGTCCTGAAGAATGAACTAACAGCCGTTAATCAGTATTTCCTACCTGCCAAAATCCTGGCGGCAGAAGAAGAAAATGTGGATTCGCCAGAGACTCAATTGGATCTGATTGGCAAAGTCGGTCTGCACAACCATCTACAATCACAATCTAAATAACATGGCATCTCGACTCTACTATCGCAGCAAAGACGGCCAGATTGTGCTCGAACAGAACGGCTTGACCCTGATGAACTATAAATCTGTTAATGACCTTGTAGAAAGTCATATTAAGGGCCTGCTGGCAATCCGCAGCCGGGACGGTAAAGATACTTCTGAACTACTCAGTCAATATCAGTCATGTTCAGACAGTGGCAGGTCCTGAGTGCAGAAATTAATATCTTTCACAGGACACTGTATCGTTTCAGTAAGCTAGTCCAGTTAAAGCCTCACAAGCTGTATCTCAGGCCCCGGGACGGCCACGATGTGAGAATCAGCCGTTCACTACTATCAATCAAACCGCATGCAGAACCTAACTAGTTCAGGGATGAACTGGGTAACAGCGTGGCGGTGGCCACTTTTGAAGAGCGCAGCGATTCACTGCAAGTTACCAGTGAACTCCTGGTAGAACAATACCAGCTACAGTCTAATTACCAGCGTATTCCCGATCTGCTCATGAACAAGCCCATTTGTTATACCGATGCAGAAAAATTAGACCTCCAGCCTTATCTCTTGTTCGGGCAGCCTGACGACGGCGAACTGCAATCTTGGCTGGCGCATCATGATAACCTGGCGGGCAGCCGCTCTATCAGAGTACTGGGCCCCTTTGTGCCATTATCGGCATGGAAACCCAATATCAAGAGAGGGACGACCAAGGCGTTCAGTCGATCAGCGAAACACTGCAACTAGGCTCTGGCAGTTGTCGTGACCTGGTCTGGTTTTTTTGTCTGTACAGTCCGCGAGTCGGGCTTTGCAGCACGGTTTGTCAGTGGCTACCTTATCAACAGTCTCAATCACCCAGGCCAAGGCGGCACCCATGCCTGGACCGAGGTTTATCTTCCTGGAGCTAGTTGGGTCGGTTTTGACCCAACAACCAAAAGCATGACCTCTGCCGAGCACATTGCAGTGGCAACCGCATTGGCTCCAGATTCAATATCCCTCGTTTCAGGGTCCTATATGGCTGAGTCTGAAGTAACCTCGGAAATGAAAGTCATCGTGAAGGTTGATTTCGCTAGTTAACTGCCGCACATCAACGCCCATAGTGCTCAATTTAGGTAACGGCCCGAACTGGTCAGTAATGACCACATCAGCCGCATCACGGCCGTAGGCAACCACCACCCAACCGCCTCGAGTCGAGTCCTGGCTTGGATCAAATACATACCAACCCCCGCCGACAAAAACTTCTAACCGGGCATGCATATCCTGGGGCACCAGACCGCACAAATACCCCACCACATAGCGCGCCGGTATACTCAAGCTTCTTACCAGGGCAATAGCCAGGTGAGCAAGGTCTCGGCAAACACCGTTGCCCTGCTGCCTGGCTTCCAGCGCTGATAAAGGCCGCACACTGGATCCAGGTGTATAAGGCAGATTTCCCTGAATCCAGTCACAAATCCTATTCACCTGAAGGTATCCCGGTGTTATGCCCTTGACCAGATCCGCAGCAAAGTGCCCAAGCCGGTCTGATTCACAGTACCGGGAAGGCAGCAAGAAAGGCAGCTGGCTGACTGGTAGATCCTGTATTCTGACGAAGCCCGCCACAGGATTGGTATCCAACTGCCCCTCCACCGAAGCCTGCGTTTCCAGCGTAATACGAACCGGCTCAGGCGGTAAAATGACCCTGTCACAGATATTCCTTAAATTCATCCACAGCAAGCTCAGGCTCAAAAGATAATGCCAGTTGGCTGATAACCTCGGCCTTCCCCGACTGTGGCTTGAGCCTTAGTATTACCGGCGTAGCACTTTCGAAAAAGAACTCCAGCTGACATCGAATTGTTAAATCCAAAGTGGTACCTCTATGCTGCTCAAATTTATGATCCTACCCAGACTGCAGCAAATGATTGATACTAGCGAACCCCGACTGGCAACAACGATGACCAGGACTTCTTCAGCAAATCTGCTATGCTGTCCTTAGCTGGTCTGTTCTTCTAGAAAACCCGATACCAGGGCATTAAATTCATCTGCGCATTCAAAGTACGATGAATGACCTACCTGGTCGAAATGTTCGACCCTGGCATTTTTCAATAATTCTGCAGCAAGATGAACTGCCGAGGCGGGAATCAACTGATCCTGCTCACTGGTGACGAACAACACCGGCATGGTCAGTTCAGATAGTCGCTCCGGCTTCGCCCCCTCAAGCACGCTGCCCTTACCCGAGAGAATTTTCGCTAAATTGATGTCAATATTGAATCCGCCTATCTGTTGATAAAGAAAGGCTTTAACTGGATCACGACCAGGTAATTCGGATGACAGCGCCCAACTACCAAAAGGAGCAACGACAGGTTCTCGATCCAGAGCTGCCTTGCGCATGGCAGTGGTTATTTCCGGACTGCTGATAGCCCCAATAGTGTGAGACATTACTAACGCTTTTACCCGTTGCGGATGAGACAGGGCAAAATTAATGCCGGTCCAGCCACCCATGGACTGGCAAACCAGGACTGCTTCATCAATACCGGCATGATCCAGAATAACCTTCAGGTCTTCTGCAAAGAAATGCGAGCTGAATTCATCCTCGTTGAATCTAGACCTACCAAATCCCCGATGATCAAAAACCAAAGTGGTGTAGTCCTGGCTGAAAAACGGAACCTGCTGATACCAACTGGCGCTGTTTCCACCTGCGCCATGAGCAAACACCAGCGCTGGGCCCTGGCCATAGATTTCATAGTACAGATCCACTCCATCAACTGTTCTAACTTGCATTTTATGTTTTCTCCTGGGCCTTTATTAGCCTGAATGGCTTGTCAGCAGCCTGGGTTTTACTGTCTGCATCTGCTTCATTCGACAACTGTTATTTATAACGTTAGTTTCAACATACCGATAAGGCCTCTGACATTATCAGGATAACAGGTTAAACTGCACCAATAATCAGGATTTGGGCGTTTTCAAAAAAGTGAATTTAACCAGTTTCTGGCAAGAATGGCGCGGATTGATCATTTTCATCGGTATCATGATCCTTTTCCGGTCAGCAATTGCCGATTGGAATCAAGTGCCAACCGGGTCAATGAAACCGACCATACTCGAAGGCGACAGGGTCGTGGTCAATAAACTGGCCTACGATCTGAAAGTGCCTTTCACCACCCTCCACCTGACCCAATGGAGCGATCCTAGCCGAGGTGAAATAGTTACATTTTATTCACCCGAAGACGGCAAACTCCTGATCAAGCGAGTGATCGGTATACCCGGTGATATTGTAGTGATGCGCAACAACCAGTTATTCATCAATCACGAACCAGCAAATTACTCGCAGCTTAACGAAGCTATTGTAAACCAGTTGGATGTTGTACAAAGGCGAAAACACCATTTCTTCTATGAGTCTATTGGCGATACCCGCCACCCTGTCATGCTCAGGCCCTCAGAGCCTAACGAATACAATAGTTTTGGCCCCCTTAAAGTACCCCTGAACCAATACCTGATGCTGGGTGATAATCGTGACAACAGTCGAGATTCCCGGAGAATTGGTCTGATAACCCGAGACCAGATTACAGGACGCGCGCACACCGTCGCTTTTTCCGTGGACTATGACGATTTCTATCTACCACGAAGAGATCGTTTCCTCAGAGAACTCGACTGATTTTATCCCAAAAAGACTGTTTGGCGGGTGTTTTCACCAGCAAACTGGATTTCCTGGGGCGTCTGAAAAAACCAAGGATCGGACTGAAAACAAGCCCAGTCAGCATTAACAGCACGACAAAAATCAAAGAATAGACGAAAAGGACTTTCATTACCTCAATGTCAACATCAAAGAAGCTGACGGCAACCCAGATAAATGCACTGGCAAAAAAAACCGTAGATAATAACCTGATCATTGCTATCTCCTTTCCATAACAGCACTGCTGCAACATCACTGGGACAAACCTGGTTAACACACCCGTATATTGTGTGATCAGGGCTTCATAGAACCCTGAAGGCGCTGGCTAAGCAACGTGCATAGCATCCTCTGAGCGCCGCTTTAATCACTTCACGGAAAGCAGTTGCACCTCAAATATCAGCAATGCACTCGGTGGAATATTACCTCGACCTGCTGGCCCATAAGCAAGCTTTGAAGGTACAAATAATATCGCCTTGCCACCGATTTTCATCAATTGCAGGCCTTCAGTCCAACCCGGAATCACCTGCTGCAAGCCAAATTCTGCTGGTTCGTCACGGGCAATAGAGCTATCAAAGACGGTCCCATCGAGGAGTTTCCCCTCATAATGTACCACCACTGTGTCCGAAAGCTTTGGCGGTTTGCCTTCGCCGTCCTCAAGCATCTCAACCTGCAAACCACTTGCTGTCGTTGTGACCCCTTCTCTAGCTCCATTTTCAGCCAGGAAAGTGATCTCCTGGTCAATATTACGCTGTCCCAGGCTGTCTGACATCTCCTGCTGAGCCAGTTCAACCGCCGCCTGACGCTCCTTTATAATATCGATGACAGCCGCTTGCTGCTCAGAGCTCATCGCCGGCTGGGACTCAGCCAGGGCATCTTTCATGCCCTTTAATAAAGCGCTCAAATCAACGTCAGGATTGCCGCCCTGTTTTAGCATATTGCCGAAGGAGTAACCGAAGAAATAACCCCTTTCAGTAGCCAGGCTTGCATCGCTAGGCTGTTCAACGGCCGGATCGGTGGATTCTGCAGCAACCAGGACGCAGGTAAAACTAAAGAAGATAAGAAACAGAAATCTTGTCATGGGTTGGGTCTCGCGCATAAAAAGAACATTATGCCATACAAAAGCAAAACCGTATGGAACCTGATGCCCTTTAAGTCGCTTTAACGGACTTGACCTCAGTACAGCGTTAATTGCTGACNATCCCCTGCTTTCCTTTACACTTGATTCCCAGCTAACATCGTCGCAAACTATTCCTGTCTTCCTAATTGAGCAATACCCTAAAAATNAGGGTTCATGTGCTGGACTATATATGTAACCAGGGTTAAACAAGAGCGACCAATGAAATATCGTATACCAAAGCTAAAAATGGCCCTGCTGAGCATGCTTTTCTGCATTAACNGCCTTGCCAATATCACTGAAGACTCAGCACCNGCCTTTATGCCTCTGGTNCCAAAGGCCGATTACAAAGAGACAACAAGAAATATTGTTGCTGCGCTGAATCAGCGCCANTATGTCAGGACTGTTCTCGATGATGACATCTCGAAAATGGTATTAAACAGCTACCTCAGGGATATTGACCCGAGNAAGAGTTACCTGCTGGCAAAGGACATTGAGGAATTTTCGGTATTTCGNCTTGAGCTGGACAACGCCTTGAGGCGTGGTGATGTTCAGCCCGCCTTCACTATATTTAACCGCTATCATCAGAAAGTCATCAAGCGACTTGAAAANACCGTTACCCTGCTGCAAGCAGGTACAGATCAATTCAATTTTGAAGAACACGAAACACTGGAACTTGACCGCAAAGAAGCACCCTGGGCTGCATCAGAAGAAGAACTCGACGATCTCTGGCGCAGGCGTGTTAAAAATGACATATTGAACCTGCGTCTGGCCGACAAGAAAAGCGAATCCATCGATGAACTGTTAATTAAACGCTACCAGAATCGACTCAAACGAAGCCAGCAAATTCGCAGTGAAGATGTCTATCAGTTGTTCATGAACGCCTTCACCAAGACTTACGACCCNCATACCCAGTACTTTTCACCCACCACATCNGAGAATTTCAACATTAACATGAGCCTTTCGCTGGAGGGTATAGGTGCCGTCCTGCAAGTAGAAGACGAGTACACAAAGGTCGTCTCACTNGTGCCGGCNGGACCTGCCGATAAAGGCAAGCAGCTAAAGCCCAATGATTTCATCACCAGTGTTGGCCAAGGCATTGAGGGCGAAATGATTAATGTCGTTGGCTGGCGGCTGGATGACGTAGTGCAACTCATTCGAGGCAAGAAAGATACCATTGTCAAATTAGAGATCCTGTCGTCCAGTAGTGCCGACACCAGCCTAGCAAGAATTATCCAGATAACCCGCAANAAAGTTAACCTTGAAGAGCAATCTGCCCAATCAGAGATCATTCAAGTAGAACAGTCTGGAGAAATCAAAAACATNGGGGTTATTGATATCCCTACTTTTTATATCGATTTCCAGGCCCTGCAAAAAGGGGATCGCTATTACAGAAGCACAACCAGAGACGTCAGGGACCTGTTGCTCGATCTGCAGGAGAAAGGCGTCGATGCTGTGGTCATTGACCTGCGTAACAATGGCGGGGGNTCACTGCAGGAAGCCAAGACCCTGACTGGCCTGTTCATTGACCGAGGTCCAACGGTNCAGATACGCAGCAAAAGGGACCGGGTCGATATTCTAAGCGATCGTGATATNCGCATAACCTACGAGGGCCCTCTGGCCGTNCTGGTCAATCGCTTAAGTGCTTCGGCTTCAGAAATATTTGCGGGTGCAATACAAGATTATGACAGAGGNCTGGTAATCGGATCACAGACTTTTGGGAAAGGCACGGTGCAATCCCTGCAATCCCTGAATCAGGGCCAACTGAAGATGACTCAGGCAAAATTTTATCGCATCACAGGCGAATCCACGCAGCACAAAGGTATTATTCCTGACATACAATATCCTTCAAACTATGACCCCGATACTATCGGCGAGAGTACCCTCGAGCGACCACTGCCCTGGGATAAAATTAAGCCGGCTAGCTTCAGGGTAAAATCATCTCAGCATGCAATCCTGTCAGAGTTACAGGCAAGGCATGAGCAGAGAACAACCAGCAACCCGGATTTCATTTACCTCAATGATGCTNTTGAGTACAAGAAAGCACGCAGTGAACTCACCTCAATCTCNCTGAATGAAGCAGAGAGAAAAACTCAACNAGCCAAATCCAGGGCTTTCTGGCTGGACTTAACCAATAAAAAACGATCAGCACAGGGGCTACCAGAAATCGCCTCGCTGGATGAACTGNATATAGATGANGCAACCCCCACAGAAGTTACCGCAGACGCAGATGCTCANCCCAGTCTGGGNGTTACCACAGACGAAGGCAGTAGCGAGCCTGCGCCACCGCTTAATGTGGCCAATANCGTGGACNTCAGTATTAATAGTGATATTGAGCTGGAACAACCCCGTGGGAATTCAACGCCTCCAGCTAGCGAAGAGATCGATGCCTACCTGGTCGAGACAGGTCAAATATTATTCGACTATATCTCGCTGATGGTTCGCCAGGCAGAAAAAACGCCCGCTCGCAGCCCCATTTAANCAGCCCTTAGACCAATTTCTGGACGATCTGCCGGGCTTAGACAATGGTAACCACTTCATCNAGGGGCTTTCTGGGTAACTCGGGCACCCTTGCTGAAGCAGCTGGATAACCCACGACCAGAAGCACAAAAGGTTTTTCCTGCTTCGGCCTGGACAGCAGCGTATTGAGGAATTTCATTGGACTCGGGGTGTGGGTCAAGCAGACCAGACCGGCATTGTGGATGGCGGCGATCAGAAACCCCGTCGCCAGACCGACAGATTCCGGAGCATAGTAATGCTTGACCCGCTTGCCCTTATCATCGTAATGGTAACGCTCCTGAAAAACCGCAATGAGGTAAGGTGCCGCTTCCAGAAAGGGTTTATTNGCGTCNGTACCGATGGGCTCCAGNGCCTGCAGCCAGTCTTCCGGTGCCCTANTGGCGTAGAATTCCCTTTCTTCCTTTTCTGCAGCCAGTCTGATNCTGNGTTTCATTGCCTTATCTTTAATTACCACGAAATGCCAGGGCTGTTGATTGGCACCACTGGGGCTGTACCCTGCACAGCGCAGGCAATCCAGAATAATTTCCTGCGGCGGGGAGCGACNAGAAAAATCCCGTACAGTGCGACGGCATTGAAGCATTTTAGCAAAGGCCCTGGCGCGCNTNGCCATTTTATCGATAGCATATTCACGGAACACCAGTTTCTTCAACTCAATCACATGATGGCTCCTGTTTGATTTCCAGTCAGGTCTACCAATTTAAACAACGATGATCCAGACCGTGCGCCCCCTGGTAGATTCAGTTAGCATGCCTAACAGGCATTCATCCACACATTCTGAACGGTTGCAAGTTATGAGCCTTATATACNTATTGTTGATCGTTACCTTGTTGAATATTCAANCAAACCACGCCGATCAAGTTGAATTCGAACCAGCCCAGCCAATGCCTTCTGCCGCTCTGGACAGGCAANCCACTATCAGCAGAATTGCAATCGGGTCCTGTGCACAGACTGATAAGGACCAGACCATATTCAATACCATTGCTAGCCAGGAGCCCGATATCTTCCTCTATATCGGCGACAATGTTTATGCTACGACTGAAAAAGACGACCCCCAGCTATCNAGTTTAAAACAGGCCTACCGTTTACTNGCACAATCAGATGCCTTCGAGCAGCTACGCAAACAGGTTCCAGTGCTGCCAACCTGGGACGATCATGATTTTGGCCTGAGTGATGCCGGCGGGGATTGGCCTCACAANGCNCAATCAGAAGCACTGTTCGAATATGTCTGGGCCATACCCAAGCAGGCGCCATCAAGGCAGCGCAGGGGTATCTATCATAGCCAGCTCATTGGCCAGAAAAATACCCAGNTACAGATTATTATGCTCGATACCNGNTTTTTCAGGACGCCGCTGACCCTGCTGACGGAGCCTCACATTCATGGTAGGTACACACCTTCCAGCGCCCCCGACCAGAGCCTGCTGGGTGAGGATCAATGGTCGTGGCTGGCGGAGCAATTAACGATCCCGGCCCAGCTCAGGATCATTGTTTCGTCAATTCAGTTTCTTGCTGAAGGTCATCACTGGGAATCCTGGCAATTGCTACCNCAGGAAAGATCCCGGCTTTTCGATCTGCTCCGAAGTAAACAGGTTAATAACACCATAGTGGTCAGTGGCGACAGNCACCTGGCTGCGCTTTATAAGGATGAGGCNAGCCTTGATTTCCNGCTCTGGGAATTGACCACCTCTTCTTTAAATGTACCTCTGTCCAGCTTCAAAACAGATATCCANCTCGAACCCGGNCCNAACCGGGTCGGCCTGCCATTTTATGATGCAAATTTTGCTATGATCGAGATCGACTGGGAACAGGCAAAGCTGGAACTACAGATTCGAAATGATCACAACGAGATTGTCAGGCAAGCACAGGTGCTACTGAAACCATCAGGCGTGGAATCTCATTAACTTCAGGTAANACGGATGGCCCACGCCAGACTGCCAGCTTTCAGNTCCGATCAGATTACCAGCACCTGGCTGTCGNCTATCCTCGCCGAGGCTGTCGACATCAACGAGATACAACCCCTTTCTTCNGGCTATATCGCNGATGTCTTCAGAGTACATCTGAAAACCGCCCTAACTGTTACTGATGGCCAGAGTGTGATTGTGAAAATGGCATCAAAGGTGCCGTCGAAACGTCGTCTGGCAAACCAGTTCAACAGCTACCAGCGGGAGCACCAATTCTATAAAAACATCGCCTCCGAACTCGCCCTGAATACACCGCAGTGCTACTACAACCATTTCCAATTGGCGCCACTTTCATTGTGTCTGGTGCTCGAAGATGTTAGTTACGGCTTNCCAGTTTCAGGCAATCAGCCTTTTCCTCAGACCAANGACCATGTGGTTCTGCAACACCTGGCGGCGCTGCATAAAAGCCATTGGAACCAGGGCAAGGGATTACCTGCCTTTATCGACAACCTGGATCAGATTGGTGCTTCTTACAACACATTGCTTAGGCGTCAGCCTGTTCTGTCAACAAACCTGCTCAGCAATTTTTCCTTGCAGGTCATTGAACACTATATTCACCAGGGGCCTCCAGACCATCCGCCTCACCCGTCCACCCTCATCCATGTCGATTTCAAGCCTGACAATTTTTCCCTGAANAACNATCTGACGGTCTTTGACTGGGGAGACTACTGCTTTGGACCACCGGCATTCGATCTGGCCTACTTTATGATGCACCGACCTGCAAGGCCTGGCTTAACCCTGGAGCGGGACCTGTATTTACTGAAAACTTATCACAATGCGCTGCTNAAACTCGGCATCCTCGACTACACCATGGAAAGACTACAGGAAGATTTCCGTGAAATACTGCCCCTATTAGCCTATACACCACTGGCTCTGATGGATATGGACTCTACNGACGCGTCAAAAAAACGCCAGCTCAGCGGTAGCCTCTGGCAACTNGGCCAGATGATTGACCGGCACTGTTAAGCCATTCANTTTACNGCCANNCCTTAACGCCCCTGTAAAAATCCAGCGCAAAACACCCTCGANAGACACCATTTCGTTNGCGCTATCGTCTCATCAAGACAATCTTGTCAGTTCTTGCGGAATGCACAACAAAGTAGTCGGGTATTTAGGTTGCANGANGCATCGNCAGGCTCTTTGGANAGGCATCANCCTATTGCAATTCAACGGTCTCTAACAATCTGTTATACGAAGCTGGATNACCAACATCAAATATCTCTCCAGGAACAGGCCAGCCGTAGAGGGTAGTGAGACTGGCCAGGTAACTCATGAAGTGACCAGGGGCATCTGTATTATAGCCAGCCCCTATATAATCATCNAGATAAGTCAAACNGGCCTTTGATAATACATAGATAGGCACGGCNGTCAGGTTACTCAGAGGATTAGAAGGTTTTTCAANATAACTGGTTACCCTGAGATTNTCGTCCAGGGTAACAACCCCNCGCCTTTTCTGGTCTTCCATGTCAGGGTTCTGCCAAACTGCGACCTGTGGCTGCTGCTNTCTTAGAAACGCGGACACCAGGCCCTGCAGGGGGAATTCGATGAGGTTGTCAGCCGCCAGCAGTAACAGATCATCATTCAAATCTAGCCTATCAATAGCGAAAGCCAGGTCGCCGACGGCGCCGAGTCTGTTAGCGGGCTCAGTACTACCGTCATCAATAATNTCTATGGGCCACCTGGCCTTGGCCTGCCAGGCCTGGAACTGATCATGATACCTGCTGTTGGTNACCAGATAAGTCGGCAGCTCAAGCAAGGCCAGCCGCTGCATCAACGTATCAAGCAATACCTGCCTGCCAAGCGGCACCAGCGCCTTGGGAATATCACCGATAAGACCCTGCATTCGCGTGCCATAACCTGCTGCTAGCACAATACATTTCATAGCAGGGTCAATCCACGGGCAGGCCGCGTCTCAAACGCCCATAAGTCAGCCCGGTACTGCGGGAAAAGCCTGCCGTAATGCCTGGAGACGAAATCAACTACCTGGTCTCTGCGCTGATGATCGATTAATGCCACCGCGCAGCCGCGAAAACCAGCACCACTGAAACGTGCACCGTAAACCCCAGGCGCCTGCACCAGCACTTCATACAGAGCAATCATCTCCGCCGAACCAGTCTGGTATTGGTGGATTGAACTCTCACATGATGCATTCATCAATTGACCGAAGCCCACGACATCTCCTTTCTGCCAGGCTGCGCGCCCCTTTCGAACTCTTTCACATTCGGAATAAAAATGCCTGGCTCGACGTCGACTGACGCTGCTCAGCTGTGACTGAACCTGTAAGAACTCCGAATATTCAGATGCGCCAACGGGTACTGCCGGGCTTTGACTGCCATCGACCAGGCTTCTAATTTCTGCCCCCGCGAGCAGGCATTCGTCCACGCGCTTATTGAACTGCTGGCTTGCAACCAGCGGTTGCCTTACCCCCGAAAAAACAGCCAGAAATACGAAATCGCCCGCTATGGGATGAATATCGGCCTGTCCCGAACGACAGTCCAGCACTGTCAAACAACCGGACTCGCTCAACACGATAGCGCTCTGATCAAGCAGGCCATTCTTCAGTCCCAGGAAGCCATTTTCAATTTCTCGATCCAGTTCAATCAGGTCCTGCGAATTCAGGTCAATGTCATTAATCTCTGAAAAAGCCACCAGATAGGCCAGGCCAATAGCAGCCGAACTTGATAATCCTACCTCACTGACTGCGCCATTAATCGATATCGATAGTCCTCGGGTCAGGGAATATCGGCGCTGCAATGCCTGCAAAGCGCCACGCGCATAATCTGCCCAATCAAATTGACGTTGTGGC
>NZUN01000119.1 GCA_002697205.1 Gammaproteobacteria bacterium | reverse complement strand
GTGAATGCTGGCATGTCGGTAGGAACGAATATTTTTAGTGGTAACCCCTCCGGTGTAAAAATTGCAATAGTGTTCAAGGTGCCATTGGATAGTAATTTTTCGTATTGTGGTTTGAGAGCGATTTCTATTCTTCGAGCACTGCCATTACGTACCGCCTCAATGGGGCTTCGACTCCCTCTCAGTTTCCAGATCGATGGTTTTCCTGGATCGGAATCAAAAGCGTAATACTCCATTCGTTCATAAATAGCGTCTTTTGTTTTATTAAAAAGGATTACCTGGTTGTCATAAATTTCCCTTGTAAGGGTATCCAGGGAATGTAGCCTGAGCATCCAGTTTTCCGAGGAAACGATCACTACAGTGACGACTAATGACGCGAGAAACAGAGACGTTACCTGATAAAGAATTGATGTAGATAACTTTTTGATCACATTACTGCCTTAGTGCTTTTTTGGTATACTGTCTTCCCAGATAGAACCATAGCAATAAATCATTTGGGGCGCGAATGTATATATTTTTACGTTTTTTACTTTTGTCGGTTGGCCTTTTCGTTGCAAACTGCGGCCAAGTTCTTGCAGAACAATCTGATGGTCTGGATCTTTTTAACCTCGGTGAAATGGTTTATAGCACCGGGTCTGAAAGTTGTCGGACATGTCATGGTGCAGATGGCCGTGGAACCCAAAGGTCACAGGTAAATCTGCGAGAGCCTGAGACTTGGAAGGCTTTTCAGATAGAAGCTGCTCTGCGTGGGTCCCCTAACGAAGTCGAATCTGAAGCTGTAGTCAAAGCTGTTATCGCGCTCGGNGCAAAAGGCTGGAACGAACAGAATTTTGGTCGNTTAAAAGCACATCTAAGCGAGGCTCTTGATGATGGTGAAGGGGTGGTTTCAACNCCCGAGCCATTTGATGAAGATATGGTGGGGCTCGATGGGCCTAATAAAAAAGCCTTAAGTGTTAGGGTCATGCGTATGATGCGTAAAGCAGGATTACCTCGTGCTAGTGCGAGGGAAATCGAAGATACGCTTGCTGCTGCCGCTTTTACCTATATCAAACAGGCTTTTATACAGGAAGAGTATATACAGGAAGAGTAACGGGTCCCTACGCAGAAGNAGTTGAATCTTTTTCTTGGGTTGACTTGCCANGNGGNAATGTTAGTCAGTAGATAGTGTTTGCTTGATCAAGTTGTGTTCNNGGNGTTAGAAAACGCTTTAGCCAATCAATGGTTTGCGTAGGCNATTGAATTAGNAATGGNGTTCCTGCTNANATNANGCAAANCATTGGATCTCCGTAGATGCCTCCAGTAAATGAATCTCACCGAATCCAGAGTCTCGANGTCCTGCGCGGGTTTTCGTTGCTGGGGATTCTATTATTGAACATCCTGGGGTTTGGCCTGGTTTCTGCTTCTTATTCAAACCCGGGTTTCGACCTGGTTAATTCAGCAAGNATTNACGTAACCGTCTGGGCAGCCGTGGAACTATTCGGTGAAGGGGCAATGCGGTGCCTGTTTTCCTTGCTGTTCGGTGCTGGGGTTTTACTGTTTACAACTGGATCCAGCGGGAAAAGTGGTTCCTTGCACTACAGACGTACGTTCCTGCTGTTGCTGTTCGGTTTGTTTGACGCCTATGTCCTGCTCTGGAATGGGGATATCCTGACAACCTATGCGGTGGCTGGTTTCATGCTTTACCCGCTCAGAAATTTTGGGGCTAAGACGCTATTCAGCATCGCANNTCTGCTCATTGTNCTGATTTCGTTGNTNTATGCTGGTACGGGTTATGGNCTGGGTCAGGCGCGNTCGGCTGCCCAGGTTGTGGCNGGCTCGGAGCAATCTGCTTCACTGAGTCCGAGTCTCATCCAGAGTGCGAATAGCTGGAAGGAATTTGCTGNAGGTCTTGAGCTTGATGAACAGGCAGTGGCGGACGAACTNAGTCAGCGACGTGAAAATTATGCTTCCGCCTTTCACTGGAATGCGAANAAAGTTAACGAGATGCTGTTTTTTGTAATGCCGGTGATCCTGCTCTGGGATGCGCTGGCCATGATGATCCTTGGAATGGCCTTGTACAAAGCGAACGTGTTGCAAGGGGGGCAGTCAACGTCNTTTTATATTCGCTTGATGCTGGCTGGGCTGGTAGTGGGTCTANCCGTCAATAGTTATGAAGTCGCACGGGCGCTGAATAGCGATTTTGATCTNATCGCCACCTTTGCCCAAATGCAGCCCACCTANCAGTTCGGTCGTCTGGGAATGGCGCTAGGTTATATTGGTTTGATTGTCTGGCTCAGNCAATTAGGCATGCTGGCGACTATTCGACAAGCTCTGGCNGCAGTNGGTCGCATGGCNTTGACCAACTANCTGATGCAGTCACTTATCTGTGCGTTAATCTTTAGCGGACTGGGGTTTGCCCTGGTTGGCGAATTCACCAGGGGCTGGCTCTATCCCATTGTGTTGCTGATCTGGGTATTTCAANTGTGGTTTAGTATTTGGTGGTTGCAACGTTTCAAGTTCGGACCCNTTGAATGGTTGTGGAGGAGCCTGACTTATGGGCAGATTNCTGAGTTTAGGCGCAGCCAGTGAGGCGATGCAGTTTTCTNCAGGCGATNGCTGAGCTGAACCCTCAGGTCCANNCCTGCCANNTTTTAATCAATTCATGCCCATTATGATCCTGNAGAGCTNGTCTTAATCGATAATTTGCCAGATCCTGCCAGTCCAGCCCCAGGGCGCTGACTTCGTCTATGAAGCGTTGTACATCNGTTGCGGCTGCTAAATAGTGTATCGCGGTAGAAGTTAGAATTCCCGTGCGATAGTCCTCGAGGAGATCATTCATGGTGTAGCCATTTACGCCATTTTCATGCAGTAGGTTCAGGTACTTCNGCATGAGTCGGGGTTCCTGGTTCCGCCGGGTTTCAGTATCCATTGCCAGCACGATAATTCTCGCAAGATCATTAGCACCGGGACCGCGTAATGGCAGTTGCCAGTCGATCATGACAAAGTCTTCCATGGAACCTGGTTTGCCAAAGAACATCTGTTTGGGNTGATAGTCGCCATGGACAAAAGTGTACGGCCTGCTTTCAATATAGCTAAGGGCCGCCGNCTTATTTTCAACAAAAGCACGAATCAATTTATGCGTATAGCCGCAGTCNTCATCCATCAAGTCATCAACAATAGGAATCGCCGCGTGTGCCAGGTCAATATACATACCCATCAGCGCTGGGTCGCTTTGCGCGGTCAGCCAGGGTTTCGTTTTCAGGGACTCGTCATTCCACCAGCGAGCGTGGAATATGGCCAGCTTTTCTNCNGCAGTNTCGACCTGCTGCAGGCTCGGTTTCCAGGACGGTGAGTCGAGATGCGAGATGTCCTCAAACAACAGGACCAGATGTTGTGAGTCGGGGTCGAAGTCTGAGTAATAACAGTTAGGGTACTTTATGCCTTCTATGGCTTCATGGTAAAAGCTGTATTCTTTGAAATAGAGATCAAGCGGTTTCACCACATTTTCCATCGTGGATTCGTCCTGTGCTGCTATCTTGGCGATGAATTTGGCTGGTAGTCTGGTATCCCTATTATACTCGACTCGGATAGTGANGATATCAGCGGTCTGCCCGGGGTTATCAAACGGCGCAGCGATTATTTTGGTAATTTCCACGCCTTTGAGGTGACTTTTCAGCGCCTGTTCCATCCATGCNTTAGTGAACTCAGCTGATANTGTTGGTATATGCATCGGGTCTTTCCAGTCTGGTTGTGATGAGGAGCCTANCCCGCGTCGGCTTTGGTCGCAATATTACCGAGGTCAGTTGTGCCTGAATATGAGGAGTCTCCTTTGACTCAAGTGGCATGNATCTGGACACCTGGCAGATGGTCTGCNTGTTTTCTAGTAGAGATGAGTTCGGTTATAAATTGCNGCGCCNGTGGCTGGCATTTGGCAGAGCTGCATGATCGCNTGCNTCGGGGNNCTGTANCCCAGTATCTTCGTAAGGGAAACAATGCCAATGACTTGAGGTCTTGTTACGGCAAACTGAACCTCACAGATGAAGCGATTTCATGTACCATAGTCTTTGTCATAGGACATANAGGTTGAGCTAATGAAAGTAGGACTCGCTTTTGCCAGCAGTGTTGGCATCGATGGAGCAGCGGCACTTGAAATCTGCCAGCGCGCTGAAGCAGCAGGATTTGAATCAGTCTGGGGAGGCGAACACGTGTTGTTACCGGATTCTATCGCTTCCAGATATCCTTATACGCCGGATGGCAAGATCCCGGCNGAGCCGGAGACGCCCATTCCTGANCCGCTGATCTGGCTGGCTTATGCGGCTGGAGTCGCACCTAAGTTGCGTCTGGGTACTTGTATTCTGATCGTGCCCCAGCGTAACCCGCTGGTGCTGGCCAAGGAACTGGCCACGCTCGATACNCTTTCAGGNGGTCGAGTGGAACTGGGGCTTGGTGTGGGTTGGATGAAAGAAGAATTTGATGCGTTGGGTGTTCCCTGGGAGCGACGCGGTGNGAGAAACGATGAATATATAGCGGCGATGCGCGCTCTGTGGGCTGGGCCTCATGCTGAATTTCATGGCGAGTTCGTTGATTTCGAGCCTGCGACCTGCAGCCCGCGGCCGGTTAATGGTTCTATTCCGGTGCTGGTTGGCGGAGATTCACCTGCNGCGATTGATCGAGCNGTGCGTATTGCCGATGGTTATTTCCCTGGCGAAGGTGATATTGGCCGTCTAGGTGGGTTAATTGATCGTGTGCGCAGGAAAGCAGAACAAGCCAAGCGTGACCCGAACAGCATTGAGATCAATGCCATGTTTGGCATCCAGATGGNGGACCCTGAAGCGGGGGTAGAGCAGATGGCGGAACTGGGTGTTGGCCGGATTATGGTTCCAGCATTCTTCTTTGCAGGTCCTGGTGGCATGGATCGGTTGAGTGAATTTGGGGAAAAAGTGATTCCGCTGACTCAATCGTGAACGGAGCCCCTTGCTGGTTTTGATTGANCCATGGCCGGGCTTGNAGGTCCGCTGCAGCAGCAGATCTNNTTTGGCTGATGGTTTACAGCCAGGTNACCTGCATTGCNAAAAAGTGATCAAACACGGCTCGGCCNGGGTGATTAGCAGGATTGCGTTCAGGGCTGCGAATATAGAAATCCAGCTGCTGCGCTGCAGGGTTGACTGAACCAGCCTCTCCGGAAGCTGGTGAGAGTATTGTTTTTAGCGAGTCTCGATGACGCATACCCTGGGTTACCATGAAGTGAATTTCATAGTCNTGGTACAGTATTTGGCCATTCAGGGTGGCCTTGCCGTATCCCCAGCCGGCAACGTACAGCAGGCTTTTAGGCCAGTTTGAATCCCCGCAGCCAGCATTACCATGCTCAAACAGGAAGGCAGCAATCCCGCCATCCTGGCAGCTAGAAAATTCGTGAAAGCGATCAAGCTCCACTACAAAGTCGCCTTCCGGCAAGGTCAGGTCAGCCNTGAAAGTGCCCGTGTTCTGAATTTCATNGACATCAATGATCAGGGTTCCNNTTACCTCACGCAGGTTATTGGCATCGTTNTCCATATGATCCCAGGGAGATGCATCATGTAGCGTTCCGGTCTGATAGATTTTCGTACCATTTATTCTGAAACGACCGTCGTAGCGTTCATGTTGCTGGGGTGCATACATGCCACCGGAAGTNCCAGGCTGTATTCTAGGGCCTCTTANTTCTGCCTGGTTTTNAGTGATGGCAGTGTTCTCGGATTCAGAGCAAGCAGTAATGACCAGCAGAAGNAAAAAAACAGTGTAGGGGTGCATTNTATGTACCTTNTTTTACNGGCCTTATTTTACGGGCCTNTTGGTANGNNCANTCTCGCCCCTATTTGGCTGGCGNTGGCCAGATGCTGCTTAACATGGATCAGTCTATAGTGAGNATGNNGTTGTTGGCTATAATTTTTNCCCTGCTGTTCTGGAAGCCCTGGGCTTATCAGGTTAGTCTTGAACGACATGTCCTCATCAATGATAAAACAAGAACAGCAGATTTCCTGGTGGCGGTTAGCAGGGTTTTCGTCTATCGCATTCCCCACTGNTGGTATGACATTGCCATTGGCTATTTTNCTACCCCCTTTTTACACAAAAACGCTGGGTCTTGGCCTTGCCGAAGTTGGCTTCGTGTTCATGCTGGTGCGGCTGTTTGACATTGTTACCGATCCCACCATGGGCATTATCGGNGATCGATTTGATAGCCGCTGGGGACGCCGNCGGCATTGGCTGGTGATAGCTTTACCGTTCATGATGCTCGGTGTGTTTATGGCTTACATGCCAACGGCTACGCCTACGGTCTGGTATCTGGGCTTCTGGNTGATGGTGTTATATGCCGGAACCACCATGCAAACCATTTCCCATACAGCCTGGGCGGCCGAACTATCCAGTGANTATCATGAGCGTTCACGTATCGCCGGCTTTAATTCGTTTGCCGGTTATATTGGCTCCCTGTTAATTCTAACGCCTCTTGCTGTGCTGGAGTACTTTGGCACGCCACCGGCTGGCCATGAGGCCCTTTCATTCTTCGGCATTACGGCGATTATATTAGCACCGCTGTGCGTTTTTGCTGCTGTGACGCTAGTCGGCGAGCGACCCACTGCACCTGCNCCTCGAATCGGCCTGATAACAGGTCTGCTGCTGGTCTTAAAAAATCCGCATATGCGAAGACTGCTAATGGCAGATGCAGCTGCATCAATGCCAGGTTCGGTGATGGCGGGGCTGTTTATTTTCTATCAGGCGGAACTGCTTGGTGANTCACAGTTCAACTCCGTGGCACTCATTTTCTTTTTTTCCGCCCATATCATTGGCGTGCCCATCTGGGTCAGATTATCGCAGAAAATAGGTAAACATCGCTGCTTTGCCGTGAATGCGATTGCCTTCTGCCTGACAACGGCTTCGTTTTACTTCCCGGGAGAGGGTGACGTGGCACTGTTCATCCTGCTGCTTTTTTTTACGGGGTTTGCACATTCCGGCCTGCAGTTTGCAATCAGATCGATGGCCGCTGATGTGGTCGATTACGACAATGTACAAACTGGGGGGCAGCGAACGGGGCTCTACTTTTCTCTATTGGCAATCACCGCCAAGGCAGGAGGCGCCCTGGCAATTGGCATAACTTACCCTCTACTGGCTTTTGTTGGTTTTGATGCGCAGGGTGGCAACAGCGAGGACGCNAAATTTGCCTTCCGTATGATCTACCTGACCATACCGGTTATAGCCATGGCACTCGCATATTTTGCGATNCGTGGTTTTAGCCTGGATGAAGCCGAGCAGCAGATCCTACAGGAGCAGATCAAGTCGAGGAACACGGTTAAAACGAGTTGACCAGGCNGCCTGAACCTGGTTGGGCGAGTTTCACTGCTGTAACAGTGATCGCTAGCATGGCAGAGAATGCCCAGTTAGCCGATGACANCNTGCAGGTGGTTCCTGCTCACCCTNCTGATGCGCACAGTCCTTGCTATAACGGCGGTCCGGCCAGAATAAGGTCGAGCTGAATTTTTTCGACTCGGGTAAAAACCCGATCCAGCCAGGTTATNGCCAGTTGGTGGCCGCGATTGTCGCCCAGGTCTANCAGGTCCTGAAATTCAGCGGGTATTANACGGAGTAATATGACTAGCATCGCTGCCTGATACTGCCATGTTAATGTTGCTGCATCGATTTGAACGCCCAGAGAATTGAGCTGCTGCAGGTGAAATTTAAGAAGGTTATCAATCTCGCCTTGATTCTCGGTTGTCAGGGATGCACTCAGGAAATAAGCCAGATCGATGCCCAGGGGTCCGGACAGAGGCGTCTGCCAGTCACACAGAACAATCTCATTTGCACTGTCATCAAAGAAAAGGTTATCGAGCCGGAAATCGCCATGATTCAGGGTTGATGGCTGCCTGGCCAGCAGTTTCATGAGCTTGATACCATTTTCGTCGAGCCAGTGAAGTGTCTGCTTGGCTCCGTTTGAAAGTGACCCGGCATATTGGTTCAGATAAGCGGGTAAAGCTTGTCTAAACACCTGCTGGCTTAGGTTGACAGTCAGTTCCAGAGGAATAATCCAGGGTGTCTCGGATAGCAGGCTATTATTTAAGAAGGTGGCCTGCACTTTCGCCATTGCCATGAGGACTATCTTGGCGTCTTCAGGGGAACAACCTGTTACCTGATTTCCGGGTCGAAGCTGTCCCAGATCTTCAATTACCAGCGCGTAACGTTTTGTGACCTTACTACCCAGCCAGTTAAGGAACAGGAAAATACGCCACATTAAGCCAATGGGAAGCTTGTTTATCAATTTGATGATCATCAGCCCAGTCTCAGGTGCCATTGATTCTTCCATGNCTGCATAGATCATGCGGGGTGTCCTGATGGGCATAAGGGGNTGGAAATCTCTATAAAACCTTATTTCGCGCTCGTACACGCCCAGGCTCTGTCCAACCTTGCGATTGTCGCCGGCTGTCGGTAGTTTGAGGATAATAGAATCAGCTGAATCGCCGTTATTCAAGTGAGCTGTCAGGCGAAGCACATCACCCATAAACCCAGAACCTTCTCCGATGGTGTCCATCTGAACTTTGTTGATTGATGACGGTAAAATGTCATTCAGCTGGAAGATCTGCGTCAGCCATTCATGGTCTACGTCTTCAAGGGTCAGAGGTATAATATCAGTCATAGATAAGGCCCTATACCGGGAGCATCAAGCATACTCATAAATCGCCCTGAATCGAAGCCTGTTTGAATGGATGTTAACTCATGGCCAGCGAGCTCGCCTGCCACTTGAAGCGGCAGGTCTCCTCTACACAACCCGCCCGTAATTTCAGCTGCTGTTGACCAGCTTCATTGGAGAACTGAAGGGGCCTACTAAGACTCTTGCCAGAGGGTGCCTTGCTGGTAAAACGCCTCAATCTGCGCTTGTGAATACCCCAGCGGTGACAGCAACTCAGTGTTGTGTTGACCCGCCAGGGGTGGTGCAGCCAGAGATTGTTGTTTGCCATCGAACATGACCACTGGGCCGTGCCTGCGGTAGGTTCCCCACGCGGGATGTTCAACCTCGCTGGTTAAATCCATTTCCTGCGCTTGCTCGTTTTCGGTCCAGAATCTGTTAGGTGCCAGGCCATCTGCCTGAACACAACCCAGATGTCCTAATAGGGATTGCCACTGCCCGGCATTTTTTCTGGAAAACAGGCTGGTTAATGTCTTGACTAAACTTTCCTCGCCAGTGCGCATTTGATTCGGGTTTGGCGCAGGAAGATTCGCAGCTTTCAGGGCGTTACAGAATTGTTCAATCTCACGGTCGGTGTTAAGACCGAGAAATATCCATTGTTGCTCTGCACACGGGTACAGTCGGTATATAGGGGATAACCCATACATGTCAGCGTCGGGCATTGCCCGGGATTGTTTGCCGGGATAGGTCAGGAAGTCATCGCCGTTAGCGTAGGCATTGGCGCCGAACATATCAACCAGTATCTGCTGGCCTCTACCAGTTGTCTGTCGAGCCAGTAATCCAAGCATGACCGAAGTGGTGACCACCAAAGCGGTATTTGGGTCTGGGTTGACCTCATTGGCTCGCATTAATCGCCGGCACCACTTTTTCAGGCTGTCAGTATCCTGTAATTCTTCCGGTAAGTGTTCTCCCATCTGGTACATGACACCCCCCATTGCTGCCCCGGGTATGGGGTGGGTGCTCGGTCTTAAAGCGCCCGGACCATTGCTGCCATAGCCGTTACATTGCAGATATATAATATTGGTGTTTATCTTGCTGACCTGGGAGTAACTGATGCCCAGGCGTTCCGGGACGCCTGGACGGAAGTTGTGAATCATCACATCCGCATCTCTTAATAGATCTAATACAATCTGGCGTCCTGCATCGGTTTTCATATTGACAGAGATGCTGCGCTTGCCGACATTGACCCGGGCCGAGCCCAGGCCGGACAGCATTCCTCGAAATGGATCTCCGCCTAACTGCTCGATTTTTATGACCTCAGCACCCATGTCAGCAAGAAAGGCAGCGCCTAGAGGTGCAGCGATAATAGTCGCTATTTCGATAACACGTATGCCGGTCAGTGGCAGGGTTTCTGATGGGGCCTCCTTTGGCTGCGGCCTTGGGTTTGCTAGCCATTGCAGTGCCCAACTGTCATCAGTTGTGGCATCTTCACCGGGTTGCGCGGGCGTATCTGTTAAATAGGACACTGGACCCAGTTGCAAGCCGCCGTTTTGACGCTCAATGACGTGACCATTGGCTACGATATCTGGGTCTTGCAGGGCCTGTTGGCTAGTTTGATAGGTGGTGGCAACAATGCCACCATCGCTGATAAAGTCCTGCATCCATTCTGCTGCCGGTCTTTCCTGGATTCTATTGAGCATACGCAAGCGAAATGCTTCTTGTTTTTCCGGGGTTTTTAGCAGCAGTTGTTTAGGATTGAAGTCTTCGTCTGTAACAATGTCGATCAGTTCAGTTGCAATCAGGAAATTGTCGAATAGATGGGGTAACAGGTTGCCAAACTGCATCCAGAGGCCATCGCCAGCCTGAGCAGGGTGGTAAAACAGGCTTGGCATTGGTGGTTGTGTGGGCGGTGCAGTGATGAGCGGGGCCAGATCAGGGAATTGCTCCATGAATTGCATACCAATCATGGCACCCATCTCGTAGGGCAACATACCCTGGAGAAGGCTTGTTTCTACCAGGCGGCCAGCACCATTTTCACCTCTNGCCAGGAGCGCCGCCAGGATTCCTGCTACCGCTGANTGCGCGCAGGCGTGTACACCGACCTGCAGGGCAGAAAATACTGGGCCGGCGCGGTCGACAGTACCTGAAAACAGGCGCATACGGCCACTGTAGGCAGCCACGGTATGTTCGTACCCAGGGCAGTCTGCCATAGGCCCGCGACTGCCAAAGCCGGTGATGTGGCAGTAGATCAGGTGCCTGTGTTGGTTGTGCAGATGTTCAAAGGCAAGCTGTCGCCGAGCCAGGGCGCTGCTACGCCAGTTACATACCAGCACATCGGCGCCGGCAGCCAGCTGATGAAACCGTTCGAGGTCCGGGTGCTGATTCAGATCCAGCATTAACAGTTGTTTACCACGCCGCCACATAGGGGTCGCGGGTAATTGGTTAAGGCCATCTGCTGGCGCTTGTGGTGGGCGTTGGATGGCAAGTACCTGNGCGCCAAAATCGGCAAGTATCATGGTGGCCATGCCNGCCGCAGGCCCACTGCTAAGATCAAGTACGCGAATGCCCTCAAGTGCTTGTGACACTATCTTTCCTTTAACTTCGGCATAAAAAATATCGCTTTAATCACTNCTCCGAAAAGACTTCCCAGGGCAAGCAGATCCGGCTGTTATGATGCTGTTCCCGTGTGTAGCAGTTTAAAGGGCCTTTGATGAGGATCATTAGCTTTTGCTAAGGCCACNATCCCAGGGTACAGGCGCCCAGCTCGTTTATGGTATCTGGATCTCCTAAACGGGCTAAATCGGCCTGGTGATGATAACAAGCAGGTGCATCCAGGTTAGCTATTTGCTATTGCCTGATGCCCTCGACGATCAATTCAACCTCCACATCNCCTATCCACGCTGCCAGCCCAAAATCGCCAGCGCTGAGGGTGATATTTCCCTGAAAGCCATTGCGATATCCTCCCCATGGGTCATCTCCCTCGCCAATCTGATGGATGNTGATGGCAATGGCTTTGGTGATGCCATGNAAGGATAAATTGCCGTGCAGTACACCACTTTTACTGTCCCCTTCGAANGAACTGCTGGCAAAACTGATATTAGGATATTGGGCAACATCCAGATAATCCTCGCCTTTTAGATGCTTGTTCCGCTCGGCGTGGTTGGTGTCGAGNCTGTTGGCCTCTATTTCGACCTTGGCGCTACTGTTTTCGGGCTGCTCNGCATCATANNTAAAATNGCCTTCAAANCGNTTGAANTGACCAATAATGTAAGAAAAGTTCAGATGATTGACTTTGAACGTAATGAAGGCGTGNTGGCCTTGGCTATCAATCATGTATTCATCTGCAGGAGCNGCCTGGGATAGCAGCAGGGTTGTTACGAACATTATGCATAACAGGTTTCTTAGCATGGNGATGATTCCTTTTATTTTATTAATCCCATTTCTTGAAAGGCTTGCTAATCGTTAATCCGTTGATCGNCAGGCGTTCAATCCAAGTTTGTATTGACTTGTTTATCATTTTTTTGATGTCTTAGGTACTCATTTTTTTTACATGGTCCCAGTAGCCCCAGCAGGAATTTATTTAAGCTGACTCAGACCTGTTTATCCTCGGCCTACAGGCCAACAATTGTCGTTGTTAAAAGTGCATACCCCCGAGGTTTTCAGCAGTTACAGTGAACGGTTAATATCCTGCCACTTTATCGATTACACCTTCAAGCTTNCCNCCTGTTGTGTAAGCCTTGAGATTACGGATGAAACGGTCAATATTGCGGCGCACCCTGAATTGGCTCGCCCCAGCAGTATGTGGGGTCATAACGACATTTGGCATGGACCATAGTGGTGAATCTGCCGGCANGGGTTCTCTTGGCGCNACGTCCAGAGCGGCACCTCTGATCTGGCCATGTTGCAGGGCGCTNACCAGTGATGCCTCGTGCATGACCTCGCCACGGGTGACATTCATCAGTATTGCATCNTCTTTCATNGCGGCAAATGCGCTCGCATCAAGAAGATCTCTGGTTTCGCTGGTTAATGGGCAACAGACACTCACCACATCAGAACAGGATAATAATTCATGCAATCTATTGGGACGCCAGACTTCGGTTACCTCNGCCAGAGGTTTTACCGGGTCACGATCAACGGCGATGCAACTCATACCAAATGCTGCAGCNCTTTTTGCCATTGCGCGACCGGTCCCGCCGAGGCCGAGGATGCCGAATACTGCACCGGTGAGCTCGATTTCCTGGAANCGCATTTCGGGTCGGTGGTTCCAGCTGTCTGCACCATAGCGTAATGCCGTTGCCAGCTGTCGNGTTAACATCAGCAGCAGACCAAAGCCATGATCTGCCAGATGTTCACCGACCAGGCCTTTTTCACTGGTCAGCACAACGTCACTNTTGATGAANTCCGGGAAAAAAAACATATCTACGCCAGATGAGATCGACTGTACCCATCTTAGCTGGCGGGCCGCNGAGAACAATGCCTCATTGACCAGNCCGAGGATGATCTCGGCGTCACCGACATGATGAATGGCATCTTTATGNGGNGTGACGATCACCTCGCCATTGTGCCCGGCAAGAGACTTTATTTTCCTGATATCCGNTTCAGGNACCTGCGGTAGTGTCAAGCCTGGGATGATGACAATTTTCATGTAACAGTGACCTCCACCTTGCCGATTCCCTCAAAGTCACCTACCCATTTNCCGGGCGCATTCACCGTCTGCCGGGTGTATGATCCGGTTATCAGAAGTTGACCNTTTTTCAGGCCAAGGCCGAATTGGTGAAGCCGATTGATTAAAGCGGCAATGGATTCAAAATGGTTATCGATGTGCCCNCTGGCGGCGGTTTTTTGAACCGTNTCACCGCCTTTAGTAAGGGAAACTGTCAGGTCATCGAAATTCTGGTCAGGTCCAATAAAATTGCCCGCGACGATGCCCCACTGGGTCAGGTTTTCAGCGATCCGGATACCCTGGGATGCGNCTGNTTTGAGGCGTNTCTGGTTGATTTCAAAGCCGGGAGCGACCCCNTCGACAACTGACCTGGCCAGTTGGNTATCTGCAGAATCTGACGCGATGTCTTCAGCTACGCGGAACACCAGTTCATTTTCTAGTCCAAGGGCGCCAATGGAAGANCGGTCCAGTNTATCGCCTGACTGGTGAATCCTGCTGCTCAGGATGAAACCGAANGGTCTTATGCCTTCTCCGAACATATTACGAGCGGCNCCAGAGGTAAGGCCAATCTTATANCCGCCAAGGGTTTCTCCTGTATCCAGCCATTTCTGCAGGAGCGCAAGCTGTAATGTCTGGCCATCATCAACACGGGTCTCTGGCAGTGCTGCTGTGATCGCGCCTGCCTGCATGCCCTGCCATAATTTATCCAGTAGATNGGTCACCGTATCCACTCCATNGGTAAACTGTTATTGAAAACTGTACCCNGGTAACAATCAAGCTTGTCATTAGCCTGAACCAGGAAGCTTGAGCCATTGGTTTAATCGCGTTAGTTTTACAGTAAACGGTTAGTTTCACAGTAAATAAGGGAGAACACCATGCGTAACGGCTTCAAGATTCTTGATACCGACTGTCATCAGATCGAGCCCCCCAGTATATGGGCGCAATACATCGATCCTCAGTTTGCAGATCGTGCTCCGGCGATTGCNGATATGGGTGGAGGTAAACAGGGCATGATGGTCGAGGGTATGCCCCTGACAAAACAGGACGGTAACTACCCGATGGATGCCAAGGAATTCCATGCAGCGGTCGTCGAAGCCATGAAACAGCATGAGGAGTCTCGGGCGCAGGGGTTTAATGCTGCCAGTCGTCTTGCAGATATGGAGCGAGAAGGCGTTGATGTGCAGGTTATCTACCCAACTGTTGGNGGGCAATTACTTGGCAAGCCGTTCCATGATACTGAACTCCTGGCAGCTTGCTGTCGTGCTTATAACGACTGGAGCCTTGAATACTGTAGCGCTGATTCTGCAAGACTGCTCAGCGCCGCCATGCTGCCGATGCAGTCTCCTGCCCTTGCCATTGAAGAAGCAAGACGAAGCAGTGCCAAGGGCGCGGCCTGCTTTTATATCAGACCCAACCCTATTGAAGGTCGCAATTTCTATCACGCTAGTTTTGATCCCCTATGGGCAGCGCTGGAAGCGTTAGGCAAACCTGTCTGTATCCACGATTCAGGTTCTCCCTACCTGNCATCTTTTGGCGAGCGTATGCATACGCACACCGCTGGACACATCATTGCCCATCCATTTGAGGCAATGGTCGCAATGATGTCACTGATCTGGTACGGCGTCATTGAATCCCATCCAAAGCTTAGAATCGTNCACGTAGAAGCTGANGCGGGTTGGCTGCCATACTGGTTGCAGCGTATGGAGCAGCATTGGGAGTTTTCCGGTAATGCTGAACATCCTCTTATGAAAAAGCGCCCCACTGACTATTTCAAATCCAANTTTCTGGTGGCCTGTCGCGGCGATGAAATGACCTTGCCGGCGGCCGTTGAACTGGTGGGAGATGACTACATTACCTTTAATACGGATTACCCGCATCCAGATGGTACCTGGCCTACTGGCTTCCAGGCGCTGGCAGACCAGCCTATTTCTGAACAGAGCAAACGCAAGATATTCTGGGATAATGCGGCAGCGGTTTTTGGGGTAGTAGACTAGCTNGTGANCTTGCCTCCCGGGTGCCTGTAGTGCTCGCTGNCTTCAGATTCTGGCGTATAGCNTGCAATGATCCGGCGTGGTTTTATTTTTTGAGTTGTTAATNAACTGNAGGAATCCAATGAATACATTAGCGCAGACAGCACCCGCCTTTNTAGCCATGGCCCATAGTATTGTCTGGTGTAACGTGGCCACAGTCGATTCTGCTAATCGCCCGAGAAGCCGGGTATTGCACCCTTTTTGGGAATTTGACGGTGACCATCTAATCGGTTGGGTAGCAACCGCAGCCACACCGATCAAAAAAGCACACCTGGCCCACAGTTCCTATTGTTCTGTGAACTACTGGACGACTTGCCACGATACCTGTGTCGCAGAATGCGCGGCCAGCTGGTGCGAGGATANCCAGACCAAGNNGTGGGTNTGGAACAGATATCTGGAATTACCCGAGCCAGTGGGATACAACCCGGCGATCATACCTGGCTGGGAAGGCCCGGATTCCCCGGNATTCTCAGTGCTTCGTTTCGCNCCCTGGCGATTGCGGGTATTTCCTGGGTTGGTATTGATGGGCCAGGCAGGTGAGGTCTTGACTTGGCAGGCCTGATCATTGAATTCCTATACCTTTAGCTGACACAGCATCATCAACGATGTTAAAGCCAGCGCTTGCAAGGTTTGGGATTGGTNCACATTATGCCTATAATCTGCACCCAGAAGCAGGAGGCAGGATGACGCAACAGAAATACGCCAGTTTAGTGTTAGGTTCGCACGGCAATAATACACAGTCCCTGGGGGCCATTGTGGCCTTCNTGGTCAGTAATGATCTGCTTGCGACATCGCTTCAGGATAGTTATCCGTCAGCGGTCGCTCGAATACGAATGCAGGATTTAAGTGGAGCCGAATTTCTTACCACGGTTCTTCATGGCGAACTGCTGTCCGAACATTTAAANGCAGACGGGCAACAGTTCTGCCAGGCTTATCTTGTCTCTGGTGATTTTGAATGTGATCTGGCCAGTATCGGTGATGCAGGGCTNGAAGACTGGCTCTTATATGACAAGCTCTCACCCCTGATGTCCAAAGTATTAATGGGGCAGAGGCAGCCTTCCACACGATTGCGTCGGATCGCCGCCAAGGTCCTGCGATTCCCTGGNCGTCGTTAAACCGGTTTTAAGCAGAATAGCCATTTTCTGACAAGAACAGATGATTGTAGACAAATGATTGTAAAGAGGATGCATGGAGCTGGATTACCAACGAATAGATGCTGAATTACTTGCCGGCCTCGAGCAATTACCCGATNTGAATATTACCCGGGAGAATGTGGACTCAGTGCGTGCGGNGCTCGCTGCTCGACCGAGCGCAGCTCCAGTCGATGTCATGGAAGCACAATATAAGGTGCAATGTGATGGCAAGGGCGTGGCATTGTACGTTTATCGGAAATCGAATCGAAAAAATCAACCCGTCCTGCTATGGATTCATGGTGGGGGTTACATTCTTGGAACGGCTGAAGATGATCGTGCGAAAGGCATTGCTAAGAATCTGGACTGTACTGTTATCTCGGTTGATTATCGTCTAGCACCTGAACATCCTTTTCCTGCCGGGTTAAATGATTGTCATGCGGCCCTTTGCTGGCTTTATGAGGAAGCTGAGATGCTTGGAATTAACCCTAAGCGGATCGCCATTGGTGGTGCCAGCGCAGGCGCTGGGCTGGCTGCCGGGCTTGCTCTTAAGGTTCGCGATGAAGGCGGCCCTGACCTTGTTTTGCAACTGCTGTTGTACCCGATGTTAGATAATCTGCACGCTACCGCCTCGGGCCAGTTCACCAATCACCCGGTGTGGAATCAGAGCACATCTTTTGCTGCATGGGAGATGTATCTCAATGGGGTGCCTGAAGAAGATGCCTCTGTGTACGCAGCAGCTGCTCGCTGTACTGATCTGAGTTCGGTGGTAAGTGCTTACATTTGCGTTGGCACTGAGGATCTGTTTTATGATGAAGACAGACAATATGCGGCGCGGCTCAACGATGCCGGTGTGGTTTGTGAGCTGGCAGTATTTCCAGGTCTGTATCATGGCGCTGATTCGTTTGTGCCGAATGCCAAGGTGAGCCAGCGATTAAATGCGAGTTTTTTGGGCGCGCTGAAGCATGCCTTCGAAACGAGTGTTTAGTCAGATAGCGATTGCCTGTGTCGTTTCAGCCCTGCCAGGTTTTACCAGGCATGCAGTTTAACGGGCAGATTCTCGTAACCTTTAACAAAGCACGACTGAACACGTTCGGGTTCGCCGACTACTTCTACAAACCTGAAACGCTTCATGATTTCTTCCCAGACCGTCTTCAGCTGCATTTCTGCAAGGCGATTGCCCATGCATCGATGCAGGCCGAATCCGAAAGACATGTGGTGCCTTGATCGGTCTCTGTCGATCTGGAATTCATTCGGGTTAGTGATTACTTCATCATCCCTGTTGGCAGACACATACCACATGATGACCTTGTCGCCTTTCCTGATAAGTTTGTCGCGTAACTGGTAATCCCGCGTCGCCGTGCGTCTCATGTGCGCCAATGGGGTCTGGTAGCGAATCACTTCTGATACCATTATGGGTATGAGATCTGGGTTATTTCTCAGTTTGTCGTATTCCGCCGGGTTCTGATTCAGGAAATAACCCCCGCCGCTGATGGAATTACGGGTCGTGTCATTGCCACCGACGATCAGCAGAATCAAATTACCCAGGAACTCCATGGGGTCCATATTCTGAGTGTCTTGGCCGTGCGCCAGCATGGATATAAGATCATTACCTGGTTTTTTGTTAATGCGCTCATTCCAGAGGCCGGTGAAGACTTCCAGGCATTCGAGCAGAGCCTCTCTACGCTTGGCTTCAGGCGTTGTGCCGCCGTTAACCTCTGAGGAGGTTGCCATATCAGACCAGTAGGTGAGCTTTCGGCGGTCTTCAAATGGGAAATCAAATAATGTAGCCAGCATCTGAGTGGTCAGTTCTATGGAAACGCGTTCAACCCAGTTGAAGGTTTCCCCCAGCGGCAGTCGGTCAAGAATCTCGCCCGCCCGCTTGCGAATAATGGGTTGCAGCAGCGCCAGGTTGGTTGGTGCTACTACGCCCGTTACGGTTCTGCGCTGGACGTCATGCTTGGGTGGGTCCATTTGAATGAAGCTATTGGTCTTGAAATCAGCCATTCTTTCAAAGATGGTGATACCTCCGACTTCGGAAGAGAACACTTCAGGGTTCTTCTCAACTTCCATGATGTCATTGAATTTGGTGATAGACCAGTAAGACCCGAAGGGGCTGTTTCTGCAATAGTGAACAGGGTCTTCGTTACGCAACCGTTCAAAATAAGGCCAGAACGCATCGTTCTTAAATAGCATCGGATCGCTTACATCGATGTCCTCGAGGGGCATTGCATAGGCATCAGGGAATTCGGTGATATTGATGGCTTCACTCATAATTGTTCTCAATTAATAACTAACGGGTCAGTACTTCGGCACATCACTAAGAGTATCGACAATTTCAATTGATGACTATAGCCGTTTATGACAATATTTTTGTCATATAGTGACAAAACCACTTCCGGATAGGATGAATAATGCCAGTAGGACACACTCTGCTTATGCATTGAATCTGGTTGAAGATGCCTCGCAGAAGGGTTATGACCTGTTACAAGGGCTCAATATTTCCCGGCAGGAATTGCATGCCTGGTAAACGATGAGCATTGAAGATTTCCATGGCGTCGTCAAGTCCTACCAGGGATGGACCTCAGATCGAAACTAGGGCTTTCACCTGAGTAAGAAGCTGGGTATCAGTGCCCATGGTGCTTTGGGGGTGTGTGCACTCAGTGCCAGTACTATTGGTGAGGGCTTGCAGATGCTGTGTCAGTTTATCGTCAGCCGAAGTTGTTCTATCAGAGCGGTTTCAAGCTGGCATGGTCAATCTATGCCTGCTGAGTTTTTGCATACCGGGCCCATGCGCAGCTATCTCAGGCCAATGACTGAAGATCTCGCTACGGTGATAAGCAACTATCTGGTAACCAGTGCGGGGCATGATAACCTTGCCCTTCGCTGGTCCTTTCCTTAAGCAAAACCGGTACCAATCACGCTCTACCAGGAGTTGCTTCCTGGAAGGTTTGACCTCGATGGTACCTATTGGCCGTTACATTGCCATTGGATCTCGCCAACGCACCTTTGTTACTGAAAAATCGCAGTCTTCATCTGTCTACTCGCCGGCAATGCGAACAAGCACTTCATGAGTAAAACAGAACCCGGATTTTCAGGATTCTAAAGGGATGACGGCATTACATTACATGCTTAAGAAAGGTAGTGGTAAACAGTATCTTGAAGCTTTCAGGGATCGCACGGCTTGTATTGACATAGCGAGTCCGGATGGTCGAACGGTGAGGTCGATCATGATGCGGTAACGCGATAGCGATTTTCATGCGCTGGTAGATCAGTTCAAATAGTGATGGCCGACTGCCCTCAAAGGTAATCCAGAGGTAACGGGTTGCTTGATTCTTTTGATTAATGCCGGCGGTTTTGGATTGCTAAATGTTGTAGCCATATGCTCAGTCGTCAGGAAACGTTAGAAGTCGCATAGCAATCTGTAATTGCTACAGAGTGAATCATAAGTGTAGACTGGTGTACTAACGATTGACCTTAATTATTGACGGGAAGGCGATATGAAAACGTTCTTATTAGTCCTATTGGTGAGTGCTTCAAACCTGCTGTTCGCTGGTGATCTGAGGGACGTCGGTTCTCTGGATTTTGAAAATTCGGGTGGTGAAGCCGCGCAGCCGCATTTTTTGCGCGGGGTTGGCTTCTTGCACAGCTTTGGCTGGAAACAAGCGATCCGTGAATTCAAGAAAGCGCAGCAGGCCGATCCCGATTTTGCGCTGGCCTACTGGGGTGAATCCCTGTGTTATAACCATCCGCTGATCAGTGAGTGGGACCGGCAGACACCCATAGCGATATTGCAACGGCTGGGATCAACACCTGAACAACGCCTGGTAAAAGCCAATACTCAGCGGGAGCAGGGTTTTATCAGGGCTGTAGAAGCGTTGTTTAACGGACCTGGTGATATCTCTCAGCGGAGAATTGCCTACAAAGATGCTATGCAGACGCTTTATGCCCAGTTTCCAGACGATGATGAGGTGGCGGCATTTTACGCTTTGTCCTTACTCAGTGCAGCTCGCGCCAGTGGCGATGATCTCATGAAAATGAATATTCTTGCAGGCTCTATCGCCACCCGCTTGTTTAATAAAAACAATAACCACCCGGGAGCGGCACACTACGTCATCCACTCGTTTGATGACCCTTTGCATGCGCCTCTGGCATTAGAAGCTGCGCAGAAGTTTGCCCGGATTTCCCCTGCTGTATCTCATGCCAGGCACATGCCAACTCACATATTTATCCAACATGGCATGTGGC
>NZUN01000118.1 GCA_002697205.1 Gammaproteobacteria bacterium | reverse complement strand
CCGGGCTATGGTTTTCTTTCAGAAAACGCCGAATTCTGTGAAACCCTGGCAGCCCAGGGCATTGCCTTTATCGGCCCAGCAGTCAAAGCCATCACCAGCATGGGCGATAAGATCACCTCAAAATTGCTGGCCCAGGAGGCTGGCGTCAATACCATTCCGGGTTATACCGATGTCATCAGTAGCCCTGAGCATGCAGTCGAGGTTGCCAATGAAATTGGCTATCCCGTTATGTTAAAAGCCAGCGCGGGTGGGGGCGGCAAAGGTATGCGGGTGGTCTTTAGTGATGATGAATGCCTTGATGGTTTTGAACGTGCAAGTAACGAAGCTAGGTCGAGTTTCGGTGATGATCGTGTTTTTGCTGAAAAATTTATTGAAGACCCCAGGCATATTGAAATACAGATTCTGGCTGATCAGCACGGCAACGTCATTTATCTTGGCGAACGCGAGTGTTCCATTCAAAGACGTCATCAGAAAGTAATAGAAGAAGCACCCTCGCCTTTCCTAGATGAGGTCACGCGAAAAGCCATGGGTGAACAGGCGGTCACGCTGGCACGCGCAGTTGATTACTGTTCAGCCGGTACGGTGGAATTTATTGTTGATGCTAACAAGAATTTTTACTTCCTGGAAATGAATACCCGATTACAAGTAGAACACCCGGTGACAGAGTTTGTCACCGGACAGGATTTGGTTGAGCACATGATACGGGTGGCTGACAATGAAGTCCTGTCGTTAACCCAAAAAGACGTAAAGGTGACTGGATGGGCGATGGAAACCCGAGTGTATGCTGAGGATCCGTTCCGTAATTTCCTTCCATCTATTGGCCGACTGGTCAAGTACACGGCACCCATGGAAACCAAGCAGGTACGGGTAGACACCGGCATTGAAGAAGGCAGTGAGGTGTCGATGTTCTACGATCCCATGATTGCCAAACTGATCACCTATGGTGAAGATCGCGAGCAGGCCATAGACTGTATGGCAGATGCGCTCGATGCTTATTACATCCGCGGTGTTAGTCATAACATCAGCTTTTTAAATGCCTTGATCATGCACCCACGATTTCGAGAGGGGCGGCTGACCACTAATTTCATTGCCGAGGAATATCCCGACGGATTTCATGCGGCCGATGTGCCCCAAAGTGATCCTCTTATCCCGGTGGCGTTGGCTGCTTTGGTTAACGTGCTCAGCCGGGCGCAAGCGGGTCAAATCAGTGGGCAGGCGCAGGATTTTGAAAGACAGCAACCTGATCATTGGGTGGTGATCGCCAATAAAGCCCCCTATCCGGTGAGCGTGCAACGCATCAACAATGAATTTGCGGTGACCCATGTCAATCAGGTCTATCGTATTTCCATGGATTGGCAGTTTGGCCAGGTACTGATTCGTGCGGAAGTAAATGGCGCACCTGTTACCGTTCAATTAGAGCCTTTCAAGGCTGGTTACCGAGCTTTCTTTCGTGGTGCTGAAACTATTTTGTCAGTTCTGACTCCCAGAGCGGCGGCTTTGTTGCAACATATGATCGAGAAACAACCGCCGGACTTATCTAAGTTCCTACTTTCACCTATGCCTGGTTTGCTGGTCAGATTAACGGTTGCCGAGGGGGATGAGGTTAAAGCCGGTGAAGAATTGGCAGTCATTGAAGCGATGAAAATGGAGAACAGCTTAAGGGCTGAAGAAGATGGCATCGTCGCCAAAGTGATGGCTGTTGAAGGTGATTCTCTAATGGTGGACCAGGCAATTTTAGAGTTCGAATAAAGCCCGTAGGAACTACCATCAGGAAATCGGATCAGGGGCTGGCTTGCTGCGATAAATTTTTGGTACCGCTCCGCTGAAAACGGCGCTTTAAGTCGCTTTAATCTCTTCAAGCTCCACCAGGGTGCCACAAAAGTCCTTAGGGTGGAGGAAAACTACAGGCAGACCATGGGCGCCTGTTTTAGGCTGACCGTCACCCAGAACTCGAGCGCCGTCCTGCACTAGGCTGGCTATCGCCGCGTGGATGTCCACGACCTCATAGCAGACATGGTGCATGCCACCGCTGGGGTTATTGTCGAGAAAATTCTGTATGGGTGAGCCCTCCCCCAGGGGGTGCAGAAGCTCGATTTTGGTGTTTGGTAATTCAACGAATACCGTGGTCACACCATGGTCTGGCAGCGGTATCGGTTCGGTGACATTGGCGCCCAATGAAAATTGGTACATATGCGCAGCAGCTGCCAGGTCCGGTACTACAATGGCAACGTGATTCAATCGTCCGATCATTAATGACTCCTGTTAACCTGATTATCTGTTCTTTCCGGGGATAAGCCTGAGAATCTGACTTGCGGTATCGGGGATATTGCTGCCTGGCCCGAAGATCGCTTTCACTCCGGCATCATAAAGGGCCTGATAGTCCTGCTTGGGAATAACGCCGCCGGTCACCACCACAACATCCTCCATGCCTTGTGCCTTGAGATGTTCGATCAGTTCAGGCACCAGTGACTTGTGACCCCCGGCTAGCGTGGACACGCCCACCACCTGGGCACCGGCGCCTTTTGCTTGTTTGGCTGCTTCTTCAGGGGTTTGAAACAAGGAACCCATGGAGACATCAAAACCGAAATCACCAAATGCATTGGAGATGACTTTTGCGCCTCTATCGTGACCATCCTGTCCCATCTTGGTTACATAAATACTCGGGGCATGACCTTCGATATCGGTAAATACCTTGATCTCATCGCGCACTTTGTTAAAGGCGGGGTCATCGCCATAGCTTTCGGCATATACCCCTGGCGTCATTTTAGTGACCGGTTCGTGACGGCTATAAACCTTTTCCAGAGCGTAGGAGAGCTCACCGACGGTGACACGATTGCGAGTAGCGTCAATGGCCAGCGCCAGCAGGTTACCAGAGTTTTCTCTGGCCGCTCTGGTCAGGGCATCCATAGAAGCCTGCACCATGGTATCATCCCGACTGGCGCGAATCTCGCTCAACCTTTGCAGCTGTGCTTCACGTACTTTTGCGTTGTCCACAGCCAGCACATCTAACTCACTGTCTTCAGTTTCGGGCTGGTATTTATTAACGCCAACAATAACGTCTTCGCCTCGCTCGATACGAGCCTGACGCTGCGCAGCAGCTTCTTCAATACGTTGTTTGGGCATGCCTGATACCACGGCCTTGGTCATACCACCCATACCCTCAACCTCGTTTATCAGTTTACGGGCATGTTGCACGATGGAGTCAGTGAGGCTTTCGATGTAATAGCTGCCACCTAATGGATCAATTGAGCGGGTAATCTGACTTTCTTCGGCCATTATGATTTGAGTGTTACGGGCAATTCTCGCTGCAAAGGGGGTAGGCAGGGCAATGGCTTCATCTAATGCGTTAGTATGCAGGCTCTGGGTGCCCCCCAATACTGCCGCCATTGCCTCGATAGTGGTTCGCACGACGTTGTTGTAGGGGTCCTGTTCTTGCAGTGAGACGCCGGATGTCTGGCAGTGTGTCCGCAGCATCAGTGATGCAGGATTTTGCGGGTTAAACTGGCTCATGAGTTCGTGCCACAGAATGCGTGCAGCGCGCAGTTTGGCGATCTCCATAAAAAAATTCATGCCAACGCAGAAAAAGAAAGACAATCGTGGTGCAAACTTGTCAATTTCTTGACCGGTTGCTAAAGCGGCGCGGACATACTCGATCCCATCTGCCAGGGTAAAGGCGACTTCCTGAACTGCATTCGCACCCGCTTCCTGCATGTGATAGCCGGAGATAGAAATTGAGTTAAATCTGGGCATGTACTCAGCGGTGTAGCCAATGATATCGGCGACGATGCGCATACTGCTTTGCGGTGGGTAAATGAAGGTATTGCGNACCATAAACTCTTTGAGAATATCGTTNTGGATCGTGCCCGAAAGATCTTTCTGCGCCACGNCTTGCTCTTCTGCAGCGACCACNTANCCTGCCAGAACGGGTAAGACAGCNCCGTTCATGGTCATTGAGACGGACATTTCGTCNAGGGGAATNCCACTGAACAGAATTTTCATATCCTCAACCGAATCGATTGCGACCCCTGCCATACCGACGTCACCCAAAACTCTGGGATGATCTGAATCAAAACCGCGATGGGTAGCCAGGTCAAAAGCAACAGACAGNCCTTTTTGTCCGGCAGCCAGNTTCTGCCTGTAGAANGCGTTAGATTCCTCGGCCGTGGAGAAGCCTGCATACTGGCGGATGGTCCAGGGCCTNTTGGCGTACATGGTCGACCGCGGTCCACGGACAAAGGGCGCATCACCAGGNAACGATGAGAGGTGTGCAATGTCCTCCAGGTCAGCCTCAGTGTAGAGCGGCTTGATCGCTATGCCCTCCGGGCTNACCCAGGTGAGATCCTCTAACGGTTTGCCGCGGAGTTCTTTTTCAGCCCGCTCCTGCCATTTTCGATACGCNTTNTCNGCCATAANTCAGTCTCTTGNGGAACTGTTTCCTATTGTAGCTTTTGCTNGGTCTTCTGACCATGTTGCTGCCAGCTGAGCTTNTTGTCTTAGCGCGTTGTCTATAAGCCCTTTAAGTTGATGTCTTGNGATTACGAGTACANNGNTCTGAAGCCAAAAACACTGCCACATAACGNGGTTGCTGCGAATGTATTCGGTGGTTTCAGAGCGCACCATTGAGNAAAGCCANTGGCCTCTTTGAATTGGCTTGCCCATGGGTCTGTCTGTCATTGGTGGAATGGCTGATATATCGGTGCTATCCAGATCATNGCGCATCGTCGTGGCAGGTTATCCAAGGGTTATTAAGATGGGATTAACACCTTGGCATCGAGATGATGTATCCTACGGCTTCTTANTAATGTTGTTGTTTTGGAGTAAGTTGGCGTGTCAGTCCACTCGCTGGATCCAGTATTTCNTCCTCGTGCCGTTGCCGTAGTTGGTGTTTCTTCTAACCCGAATCCCACTGGGATGGGTAGTTTTTATGCTTCCCTTCTTGAGGCTGGTTTTGCCGANCGTGGTGGACTNTACCCGGTCAACCCAAAGGTTAGTGAGATCAANGGCGCCCGCTGCTATCCGACCCTGATGGNTACGCCTGATCCGGTTGATCATGTCATATCCCAGGTGCCTGCCGGATTTGTACCTGAACTGGTTGATCAGTGTGTCGCCAANAAGGTGCGCTCGATTCATTTTTTCACTGCTGGTTTTTCTGAAACCGGTGATCAGNAAATGGCNGTCGTTGAACNGCAGATGATTGAGAAACTTCGCGATGCGGGGATCAGGGCAATTGGCCCGAATTGCATGGGGCTGTATGTGCCCGGCAGCAAACTGGCATTCATGGGCGGGTTNCCCATGGAGTCCGGTAACGTTTTCCTGCTGTCCCAGTCGGGGGCCAATGCNGGTGAGGTGGTTCGCGACCTGACTAATCGAGGTGTTCGATTTTCCAAGGTCGTGTCCTATGGTAACGGTGCTGATCTACGTGCCCATGACTTCCTGGACTATGCGGCTCAGGACGAAGAGTCCACAGTTGTAGCCGCTTATATCGAAGGTGTTCAGGATGGTCGGAAATTTTTTGAAGCTCTGCAGCGTTGCGCTCGAGTTAAGCCAGTTATCNTGCTTAANGGGGGACGCACCCGTTCCGGCTCACAGGCNGCGCATTCCCATACGGGCTCTTTAGCAGGTTCAATTGAAATATTTGATTCGGTTTGTCGTCAGACAGGTGCGTTGCGGGCTGAGACCATGGATGAACTCCAGGATCTTATCGTCGCAGTTTCGACCAATATTCGTCAGGTCAGTGGCCGAGGCGTTGCNTTGTTTGCNGGTGGTGGCGGTGGTTTTGCGGTACTTTCNGCAGATGCCATTGATCGTGAGGGATTGACCGTCCCACGTATGCCGCAAAGCGCTGTTGATGAGATGCGCGAATATATCCCGGTAGCCGGTAGCAGTGTGAATAATCCCATAGACGCCTTCCCTCCATCAGAGTATCTGGACGATATGCTGAGACTGATTGCCACCGCTGAAGGTATGGATATGGTGTTTATGTCGCCTTTGATTGATCGGTCTCGATGGCAATCGCCAAACGGCAAGGATAAAGACTCATCTTCGGATTCCCAAAGCAAGGCGGAAAAGGTTACAAACCTGATCGCGGGCCAGATGAAGCACTTGCAGGATGATACGGGAACACCGGTTATCGGTGTTATACGAGGTGGCGGCATGGCACGCATGATGGGCGTNGACCCCGATGATTTCCTGGAGGCGACTTACCGGCAAGGTATTGCCAGCTTTCCCAGTGTTTCAAGAGCGGCTCGAACGGNNAATCAGTTGCTCGAATGGCGTGAATATCGGCAAGGCCTGCCGGACTTATCCTAGCCNGGTCTCGATAGGANTGAATTATGAATTTTGAANCTGTACTACACCAGGCCCGNNCNGAGGGNCGGGATCTNCTNAATGAGGTCGAAGCAAAACAGTTGCTCGCACAAGCTGGGGTNCCCGTGGTGGAGACCTTACTGGCGACCACAGCAGACCAGGCGAAGCGCCTGGCCGGCGAAATCGGCTATCCAGTGGTTGTCAAGGTGGTGTCANCCGANATATCCCATAAAAGCGATGTGGGCGGTGTTAAGGTCGGCCTGGCAAATGCTGAGGCAGTCGGCGAGGCGTANGAGGCGATATTGGCTAATTCAAGGCAAGCCGTACCTGATGCGGTTATTACCGGTGTNGCGGTTCAGNGNATGGCNNNNGAGGGNACNGANNTCATCGTNGGCATGGTNAGAGACCCGCAGTTTGGGCCGGTGATGATGTTTGGCCTGGGTGGAATTTTCGTTGAGTTATTAAAGGATGTCTCATTTCGAGTCCTGCCTCTGACNGAGCGAGATGCCCAGCAGATGGTGAANGACATAAAGGGTCGGGCGATACTCGATGGCTTGCGTGGTCAGNNANCGGTGGACANAGCAGCAATTTGTCAGTTAATCCTTACTGTCAGTGAGTTTATCGAACAGCATCCTGAAATTCAGGAACTCGATATGAATCCCGTGTTCGTATANGCCGATGGCGCTGTTGCCGTAGATGCACGTATCGTGTTAACCCGGGATTGAAGNNTCGGGCGGTAATCGCCTTTTATCCGGGTCAGCGANCCCCCCTGCTGTCTGNATTGCNCCCNGCAATTGGCTTTAGATGGNTGGCCGATCGNCCAATTAACTGGCNAGTAGTGCCTCCATTTTTANGAGNAACCCGGCCAGGTTCACAGGTTTAGTATCAAAATCATCAGCACCGGCTTCCATCGCTCTGATGCGATCTTCTTCGAGTGCATGAGCAGTCAAGGCTATGACAGGAATCGTTGCCAGGTTGGGGTTTGCTTTGGCTTTGGCAGTCGCAGTCCAGCCATCCATTACCGGTAGGCCCATATCCATTAATACTAAATCCGGTTGCTCGTTTTCCATCATATCAAGTCCAGCAGCACCATCTTCAGCCAAAATCACCTCGTATCCTTTTCGTGCCAGNCGCCGAGACAACATATCCCGATTCATTTCGTTGTCTTCTACGATAAGGATCTTTTTACTCACAAGTCTTACTCCTAATTGTCTCTGCTATGTATACAGTTGCTGGGCCAGAACNATGATCTGATCGTTTTCTCCAAATACGATAGGTTCATTTTTGGCAGGATCAATAATCACTTCTTCATTCTCTCGCTGGTATCCAAGNGGTATTTCGTTTGCGCTTAGCGCCTGACGATTAACCTCACTCATAGTAACATTTTCGTTGGCCTTAACAAAAAGTGTAACGGGTCTTAAGCCAATTTCTATGCCTCCGGCGTTAAGCAGTTCTTTGTAGACCGTTTCAAGGAAGGGTTCTCTAACGAGTTGTGCGAGCTGGACGCTGATGATTTCCGTACTATCAACGGCATCGGTTAGTGGTGTGCCCTCACAGAGTTCCTTTGATTCAGAGTGCAGAAGCTCTGCCACNACGGGCGGGAATGTAAGGAGCGGTTTTTTGTCGCGTAGTTCACCCAGTAAAAGCAGCAGCATTATAGTTTTGCTGTCGGCATCGATGGTTCCATCGGATTCGTCAGCTACTATAAAGATTACATCATATTGCCAGGGGTCGGACTCTTCCAGACTCCAGGATTCAGCAAGGTCGAATTCCTCGAAGCGTAAGTTCAGGTGTTCTGAAAATAAATTTTCATAACGTTGCCTAATCAGAGCTTCCTCTTCTTCTGCATTTGCACAGGCAACCATAACTTCAATATTGGTCGCTGCATGTTGCGCCACTTCGGTTACTATGAGCCCCAGATTCACATTACAACCCAGAATGAGTACTTTTAAGACGTTCGGTCTTACAATTTCCTGGTGGCGATAGGCTTGGGGTAGTTCTANGATTTGGTCACTGACAAAATTAAGTTCTTCATCTAGTCGTACCAGAACAATTAGCTGGTCTTCATCAGAAAGGTCGTAATCCGGTTCTGGGTTTAGCACACTCACTTGCCGGGGTTTATGATCGGGTTTTGCTTCNATCCAACTGATACCAATGATAATCCCATTGTTAAAGGTACCGCTTAACTGACCGAACAAGGTTCCTTCAAGGTTGGCAATACTTTTGTTCTCAATGCGATATTTCCCCGAGGCAAACAGTTCGCTGTAAACATTTGCATAGCCAGGGTATCTAGCGCATTGCACCATGGTTTTACTGACAAAATCTGAGCTTGAGACAATTGGATGNTGGTGCTTNGACGCAATTGCAGCGATGCTGGTNTTCTCTTTATTGACAATTTCGGCGACGATCTTAACTCTGCGGCCACTANTTTTCTGGTATGTAGGCGTATTCAGNAATGTGAGTGTTTTGATNGTGGTTACATCTGCTGAAGTNCCAGAATTCGTTTCAGCTAGCAGAATGATATGCGAAGCATTGGCTGCAGCGACTCGCCTTAATTCACTGTTCACCCAGATTGAACCTTGCATTGGAAGAAGTTTTAGATTTCTTAGTCCGCGNGGCCCTCTGCGAATATCGGTTCTTAACTCACTTATATNCATCTCTGTTAGCACCACCACTCTGGNGATATTGCCAAATTTGCTCAGCAGTTCCAGGATAGAAGTCCCTTTTCTATTCCAGCCGAGAACCAGGTAATGGCCNGATTCTCTTACAAACCCTGAGCCCATTTTTGCATTTTCCATAGCAGATTGAATGGCACTGACTATAAATCCGATCAAGGCGCCAGTGATAATCAAGCCCATGACAGAATTAAATAGGGCAAATAGTATCACTCCCATTGGCGCGCCATAATTTTCTGAGATGGAGCCTGGGTCGAGGATATGCTTCATAGACCACCAGAAGGAATCGATCANACCGCCTCCCAGGATATTGTCTATTCCCTCTGCTTCTAGTGCCTGTAATGAAAATAGGCCAAAGAAATAGGCGCCCATGCCAATAACGGCAACGCCAACGGAAACAATCAAGATAAGCGCATAAGGGAATAGTCGACTTGTAGTCGACCAAAGAAACAGGTAATAGCTCAGTCGCTTAATCATCGAGACTANGCCTGCTTTTGAGCGCTAGCTTGACTGTATTTTGCAAGGCTGATTGCGATGCGACCTCATTTTTATTGATAACCTGGAAGCAGGCACCAGACAAACGATTCCGCATGGTTTCATCAAGATGCATTGCGGAGTAGACGATGATGTGCGGTGGCGATGTTAGCTCTAATTCCTCTAACCGTGCTAAAAATTCAAAGCCGTCCATTACTGGCATGGACAGGTCTAATATGACTAGATCGAACCCGTCCTGAATTTTAGAAAACGCGATGGCACCATTCTCTGCAGTTTCAACCTCGAAACCCTGTCCAGACAACAGCCTGTTGGCTATATCACGGGCCTGGGCATCATCATCAACCACCAGNGCTCGTTTTCCTTCAAACTTGCCATCAAAAATATCCTGAATATTGGCAACTAACTTGTCACGATCCACCGGTTTGGTCATGTAGGCCTTGGCGCCTAGGGCGGTTGCCGATTGATCATCGTCCAGCATGCTAATTACAATAATGGGGATATCTGCAAGTTGCTTGTCATCGCGTAGTTCAGCTAACACTGTCCAGCCATCTTTACCTGGCATTAGAATATCGAGCAGAATCAGATCTGGTTTTAATTCTTTGGCCGTTGCTATACCCTGCTCTCCATTGAGGGCAGAGATAATGTGGTAGTCTTCTCCGGCCAGTTTTCGCTTGATCAGGTCATGGGCCAAAGCATCGTCGTCTATTACTAGGATTGATAGCTCAGCATCTGATCTNGTANCCNCGGTTTCCTCTATTTCCATCAGCAGCGCGTTCTCTTCTTTGCTGTTGGATTTTGCTATGCGNGGCACCTGGATGGTAAAGGTTGACCCTGACCCTTCAATACTTGTCACCAGCAAACGTCCTCCCATCATTTCGATCAGCTGTTTTGTGATCGAGAGCCCCAGCCCTGTTCCGCCGAACTTAGCCGTGGTTCCTGCTTCGGCTTGGGTGAAATCGTCAAAGATCTTTGCCATCTGCGCTTCGCTCATGCCAATTCCAGTATCCGAAACTGCGAATTCCAACCAATTNTCCCCTGCATCTTGATAGGGCCGCGCGGTCAGGGTAACGCTACCTTGTTCGGTAAATTTGCAGGCATTGCCGAGCAGGTTCAGCAGGCTTTGGCGCAGCCTGGTTTCGTCGGACTCCATGGAACCGATCTCTTCGGGAACTTGGAATTCAACCTTGATCTGGTTTTTATCGNCCAAGGGTTTTGCTACAGTTCGCAGGATATCGATAACTTTGTGAACAGAAAACTCTGAAATAAAAAGTTCCAGCCTTCCAGCTTCAATTTTGGATAAATCGAGAATATCGTTTATCAGTCCCAAGAGGTGGGTACCCGAATCAGTAATGCGCGTTAGATCTTGCGTCATGGACTCGATGCCTTCGTCCTCTGCTTCTTCAAGCAGTAGTTCACTGTAGCCAATAATCGCATTAAGGGGTGTGCGCAGTTCATGACTCATATTGGCCAGAAATTTGCTTTTCGCCATATTGGCTTCGCGAGCTTCATCCCGGGCAAGTTCCATTTCTGATGTTCGGGCTTCGATCAAAGCGCTGACCTGGTCGGACATCCTTTCAAAAGCCACGGCGATTGATTGATTGGACTCCTCTTCTGCCTCTTGACGTTGCTTACTATCGCCTTGCGCAATACTTCGCTCAATTTCTTCGCTCATCTTTTCCATTCGGACGATATCACCGAGCAGCAGTTCTTTGGCATCGCCTTCCAGCTGAGCGGCAAGGGTTCGTACCTTGCTGATAATAAGCTTGTCACGCTCAATTCTGTTTTTACGCTGTTGTGATCTGAGAACGGATAGTTCGTCGAGCTTAGTCTTGTATTTTCCCAGCGCCTTGATCAATTGGCCTACTTCATCCCGAGGACTAGAAATCAGGGCTTTGGGTCGGGATATATTGTCAACGACAGCGCCATCGGTGAGTTGCTGCAATACGGAAATAGCGTATTGCAAGCCAGAGAAAATGGATCGTTGCACTAGCAGAAGAATAAGGACAATGAACAAAACCGCACCAAAGGTCGCATAAATCATGGTTCGGTTAAAACGACTCTCTGTGGCGAGTAGCTCGGATACATCGCGTTTAAGGACGACCGCCATATTGTGGCTGTCCGTAGGTTGGTCGTTCAATGCAATGGACATCAGCGCTACACCTTGACCTTCTAATATTACTTGCCTGTTAACGGCAAGGCCCTTTCCAAAGCGGACAATATCGGCTTCTGCCGCATCCTGGTATTGATCAGGCTGGCGAGCCAGGTTAACCGCTGTAGTATCGACGTTTATCTCCCTCTGGAAGTTGCTGATGATCCTGGGAAGTGATTTACCTAGGACGACGATGACCTTGGTTTGTTGATTGATATTAATAGGGAAGGCTGAAACCAGACTGACATGCTCTTCTTCAGGCGTTGAATGAACCATATAACCTGTCCAGCTCTGGCCGGTTGTTGCCAGGGTTTCATAGAGCTGAAAACGTGAGCCCTTATCCAGAAATGTGGTTTCATAGATCGAAGAACAGGGGCTGTAACGTCGTGAAAAAATAGATTTTTTGCAGGTGATCTGTTCAAGGCTCTCGGCATCAATGATCGAGTAGAACAGCAGGTGCTGCCGTTGCAGGGCAGGGCCAAAAAAGCTCCGCAGGTAGCGATTAGCATCACTGACCTTTCTACCATTAATCAGGGCGGTCAGCATGGGGTTTTCGATCTCGCCTTGAGTGGCGCCACTGTAGTCGGTGAAGTAATTGCTTCGGTTCTGGCCCACCTTGAAATTGAGTGGTTCCGCATTCTCCTGGAGCCAGAAACCTTTGCGATCACCCTCGTTGTTGTAAGCATCAAAACTAGCAATTTCAGTTGCTTCAATCCGGTTCCAGGCATCAGAATAAATGCTCCAGCGCAGGTCGATTTCGGCTTTCTGCTGGGCATCTTCCTTTAACGAGCTGACGTACCACACTGAAATAGCGCTGCCGATAGTGCCCGCTATGGATAGTGCTAAAAGGATGGTCCTGATTTGCATTGACGCACTCCCTTGTCTACTTGTGCTAGGGCGCTAGCCCGCGTGATATTTTGACCAGTTCTGGCACTTGATTGTATTGGGTGGGTATATGCTGGGTCATAAAGACCCCATAGATCGAATTATTCCGATCCAGCCAGAAGCCTGTGTTTGCAGCGCCTGCCCAATGATAATAATCGTAAGTTAATGGATCTTTTATATCACCCCCTGGTTTTACTCGAATACCCAGGCCATAACCGAATCCTGCTGGCTTTGCGGTGGGCCCAAAGTTATAAGTCAGGCCTTCATCCCCCAGGACTTCGGGTAGCTGATTGATGAACATCTTCTGTCCCAGGCCCGGGGTAATGAACAG
>NZUN01000117.1 GCA_002697205.1 Gammaproteobacteria bacterium | reverse complement strand
CGGGTCTCGAGCCATTCCGAGATCTCTGTTCTGAAAGTTTCCTGGGATGCTGTAAACGACAATTTCATGATGCCACCTGGCTGTTTAGACCTAGTTGCTCAGCGATAATCTCATCTAATTCTGAATTCGTTTGCAACAGGGTCGCTGTAGACCGGGCTCGCTTGAAATACAAATGGGCATCGTGTTCCCAGGTAAAGCCAATGCCGCCATGTAACTGAACCATCTCTGCAGCACAATGACTCAACGCTTCACTTGCCTGAACCCTGGCTAATGACGCCATTTCCGGTAACTGTGCTGGGTTTTCTGAAACACTACAGGCGCTGAAGTAAACCGCTGACCTTGCAGCCTCAATGTCGACCATCATATCTGCAAGCTGATGCTTTACTGCCTGAAAACTACCAATAGCCCTGCCAAACTGGTGACGCTCTTTAACATAGTCTACCGTCATGTCCAGGCATGATTGCGCTGCGCCTACCGCTTCAGCGGCCAGGGCAATATGGCTGAATTGATGCGCTCGATTAGCCGCCGCCGCAGCCATGCTGCCCTTGCCTGCCTGATACCCGTTTAGCTTCTGACCAGGCAGCATTTCCACCCGGCTCATTGATCGAGTCTGGTCCAGCATCGTTCGTCGGGTAACCTTGATGCCTTCCTGATGATGGCCTGGCCCTGCATCAAGAACCGTTAGCTGATGATTGTTGTCATCTTCACAGAGGATCAGAACATCAGCACCCTGTGCGCCGATAACATATTCAGCGACCCCGTTATCCAGTCTTGCAAATGCAACCGCACAACCACCTGCTGCTATCCGGGGAAGCCATTTTCTGTGTAGCGCTTCATCGGCCAGCGAGGTCATTAAGGTTACCGCCATCACGGCTGTTTCCAGTAGAGGACTGGGTAGCAAACGCCCGCCAAGCTGCTCGAAAACCAGCACGGTATCTATCAATTCTAATCCCTGCCCGCCAAACTCAACCGGGACAAGTAATCCGGCGAGGCCCAGATCCACACTCATAGCGTGCCAGGATTTTTGATCATAGCCCTGCTCANTCGCNATCGCNTGCCGGATCTGCTGACTGCTGGCATGGTCGCGGGAGAAATCCAAGACCATTTCTCGAATCATTGTTTGTTCTTGAGTAAACTCAAATTGCAAGGCGCAAGCTCCTGTCACAGGTCATTTATTATGATGGGCTAATACAGAGGGGTAAACCATTTGCGTATTTATTTTTTGATTTTTAACGCATAATGTCATCTAGTTTGTATTATATTGCTAATAATCGCGTATTTAGGGTGTGAATATGACAGAAAGTTATTTAACCGATCTTGCTGACCCACTCTGGTCNACTGATTTACTCATCGTCGGTTCCGGTGCTGGCGCACTCACCTCGGCAATTACCGCCGCCGAGCACGGCCTGGACACGCTGGTAATCGAAAAAGGCCATCTATGGGGCGGCACCTCTGCCACTTCAGGCGGCACACTGTGGATACCTTGCACGCGACATATGGCTGCTGCCGGCGTAGAAGATAGTGAACAAGAAGCCTATACCTACTTAAGTGCACTGATCGAAGATGAGGTTCCCCAGGTAAAGCTCCGTGCTTACATCGCCAATGCCAGTAAAATGCTGCACTTTCTCGAAGATCACTGCAGCGTCCGTTTTCGCGCAGTAAAATATGCTGATTATCATATGGACCTAGCTGGTGCGAAGGAAAACCGCTCGCACGAACCGNTACCCATCAAAGCCGGCCAACTGGGCCGGGACTACGCCACCCTACAGCCGATGCATGTCGCCGCCCAGGCATTTGGGCGGGTCAACTGGACTATAGGCGAGGCTCGACCCATGATCACCCGGCAACCCGGTTGGATGTGGACCATGTTNAAGGTCATGGCCAGTTATTACATGGATCTACCACAGCGCTATCGAACCACCAAAGACCGCCGACTTACTGCTGGTAATTCATTGCTGGGCCAGCTCAGGAAGGCGTCAAACNGTAGAAAAATCCCGCTCCAACTCGGCGTATCACTCAAGCAAATTATTACTGAGAATAACCGGGTTGTCGGCGCCCTGGTGGATTATGCCGGAGAGCAAAGGGCTATCCGGGTTAACCGTGGTATTGTGCTTGGCGCCGGCGGCTTTGAGCGAAACCAGGNTATGCGCCAGGCTCATTTCGCAACGAGCTCTTCAAGCCAATGGAGTGGCTCCCAGGCGAACAACACCGGTGATGCGATCCAGGCCGCACAAAGAGTCGGTGCACAGCTGGAATTCATGGATTCTGCCTGGTGGGCACCCTGTATAAAGTTAGGCGATGAAGACCGCGCCCGGCCCATGTTCGTGGAACGTTCGCTGCCTGGCTGCATGATTGTAAACCAGCAAGGCATGCGCTATATGAACGAATCTGCTTCCTATCATGTCGCTGGTGGNGAAATGATGCGCAAGCATTCTGATGNTTGCGCCACTATTCCTTCCTGGTTTGTATTTGATGGTCGCTATAGAAGCCAGTATAACGTTGGCCCATTAGTCGCCGGNCCGCCNGCTNTGGACCGAACCATGAAGCCCAGCTTACGCGATGTGTTACATAAAGCCGATACNATTGCAGANCTCGCTGAAAAAATGAACGTGCCTGNTACTGCCCTGGAGCAGACNTTTGAGCGCTTCAACAGCNATGCGGTCGAAGGTAAAGATCCGGACTTCGATCGAGGAGTTAATGGCTACGATTTGTACTATGGTGACCCCAGAAATGAACCCAACCCCTGTCTTGCACCACTGACCAAGGCACCGTTTTACGGCTTAAAAATATTCCCTGGCGACATCGGTACAAAAGGCGGTGTGCTCACTGATGAAAACGGCTGTGCCCTGGATCAAGATAACCAGGCTATTGCGGGTTTATATGCTATTGGCAATACCAGTGCATCTGTTATGGGCCGTAGCTATCCCGGTGCGGGNTCAACACTGGGGCCCGCTATGACGTTNGGCTACCTTGCAGCCCGGCATGCTGCACAGTTAANCTAATANCGATAAANAGANAANGTTNACCAAAACNCAACTTCAACTAANCAGGTAACCAAACATGACGACGCCGTTCACNCTCGAAGGAAAAGTTGCCATTGTTACCGGCGCGGCAAGAGGTATTGGTCGTGCGATCGCCGAGGCATTTGTTCAAGCCGGCGCNAAACATGTGGTCTGCACTGATGTCCTGGGCGAGTTGCTCGCTGAGATCGAAGTGACCTCACAGATCAGCACGCAGATCCTGGATGTCAGGGANGAGGCTCAATGGAATGCTCTGGTGACCTCGGTNACGGCCAGTCAGGGTGGTATNGATATTCTGGTNAATAATGCCGGTATTCTTGTCTTCGGCACNATAGAGCAAACGCNACCNGATGATTTTAAGCGTCTGCTTGAAGTCAATGTAACGGGTACATTCCTGGGAATGCAGGCGGTGATACCCGTCATGAAAGCGGCCGGTAGTGGCGCTATTGTAAATACCTCATCTGCCTCCGGTATGCTACCNAGTAATTTCGTNGGAGCCTATGCAGCCAGCAAATACGCGGTACGCGGATTAACCNGGGCGGCTGCGCTTGAATTGGGCTTGCACGGGATCAGAGTCAACTCCATCCATCCTGGCGGAGTGAACACGCCCATGACAAATCCAGCTGGGCAGACTCAAGAAGAGGTAGATAAGGCCTATGCCTTNGTNCCNCTGCAGCGAGGTTGTACCGTAATGGAAGTCGCCCACGGTGTGACCTACCTGGCTTCTGACGCAGCATCGTACTGCAATGGNACAGAACTGGTAATTGATGGCGGCATGACCGCTGGCATCTACTTCCCAGGGTTACCCGGCGCGCCTCAATAGCCTGCTTTACTGCCGCTTAGTTGGCTCGCTGATCTCATTGTGCANGGTTTCACTGGCGTGATCAGCGGCTCGNAATCCTGAAAANACACAGTCAGCAATAGATAAGCCACTCATATAGAGATAGGAAGGTATTCCTACGGCAGTCCGGCCGGCTGCATACAGGCCTTTGATGNCGCCGCCCTGCAAATCTTTTACCTGACCGGTAGCCTCGTCTAGGGTCAGCCCCCCCATGGTTAATACAGTGCAGGGTAATAGCTTTGCTGCCAGTGATACGTCGATGACGTGCAAGGGAAATTCCAGGCTGCGTGCATCTGTTGNCNCTTTTTCAAACTCATCTTCGCGAATGCCCGCGGCCAGTTCTCTGGTATTTTGTAATGATATCTGCAGCGCCGATTCATCAAAGCCGTAATGACTGCAAATCTGATGCAGAGAATCGAATTTCTTCTTACCAAAAAGCATATTCAAAGCCCCTAACTGCCACTGAAATGGTAATACCTTGGTAGGCCAGATCTGTTTCCAGGCATCGCGAACCAGTTGGTCATCGAGTATCAGCCAGGCTCGCCCGCCCGCCCTTTCAACCAAGGCATCGCCGATAGTCGCGCCATAACAGGTTTCATTGACGAATCGTTGGCCCTTACCGTCTACCATGATGCCCTGGGACCAGGCATAGGGCGGGTTGATAAAGCGCCACGCAGTGGCTCTGCCCATATGCCCAGTCGCGCCGCCTGCACTCTGCCCCAGACGAATACCGCTGCCATCATCGGCTGGCGTGCCTAAAGGAAAACCGGCGGAGAAATCCGGNCAGTATTGCTCTACCATGGGGCGGTTAAAGATGAATCCGCCCGNGCTCAGGCAAACACCCGCTCGGGCCCGGTAAGCCACTATCTGGCGATTTTCGGCTTCTATCTGCGCTGCACGGGTAAAGTATTTCCTAGCCCAGCCTTGCACACGGCGAGCCCCGGGCAGNAAGAACGGNTAAAGCCTGCTGATTAAGTTGCCTCGAGCAAGGCAACGCGCATGCTCTTTGCAGGCANCACTNCCCGGCACCAGCTGACGTGCTCTTACACCTAACACTGCNCCATCATGTTTTGACACAACTAGTTGAAAAGCCTCAGTTTTTGTCTCAATCTGGACGCCTCTGCTGCGGCACTGAACCTGTAGCGGTGAGTGGATCGAGCCGCCGAGGTCAACAGCGCTGCGACCCTTTGATATAACGCCTCTGTGGCCCCGTGCAGCAGGTGATGCCCGCTTCGTATAGGCGGGCAGCAGTGAATTATCCGAATGGTAAAGGAAGTAGTCCACGTTCGGATAGGATGTTTTTTCTTTCCAGACCGGGCCGCCAAATTTAACACCCTGCTGCATGAGCCAATCCAGATTATCAGCGCTGGTCTGGCAGAAACGCATCAGGGTCTCATCCGAAACAATACCGCCAGTCTCGAGTTTGAGGTAGTTATACATATTTTCTGGTGTATCCACCTCACCCAGTTGCTGTTGAATTCGGGTACCACCGCCGGCATAGAACACGCCACCGCTGGCGAGTGTTGCGCCGCCACCGTCGGCTTTATCCAGCGCAATCACAGCCAGTCCGTTCTGGCTGGCCCGCAAGGCAGCGGTGGCACCAGCGCCACCAAAACCAACGACCAGCCAATCGGCGCTGTGCGTCCAGATTTGCTGACTCTCATCATCGACGACCAAAGGTTCTTCAACGAAAGAGTGCCAGTTAGCGCCTCCGGGCCTTTCATCTAAGCAGTTATCTGACTCCATCTCCATCAGCCTTTTCCCAAACCAGTTTTGCTAGGCTACCACCCTGACACAACACGGGCCTAATTAAACCCAGGGTTATTGCCTGGCGCCATCCATTTACGCGCAGGGCTTTCTATGATCATCCCGTCAGCCTTTCCCCGTATCATGATAAATATTCACTATCCGCAGTTTTAAGCCTATATAATACGTTTATTGATAGTTTATACTTCATTTTATTGCAATATACACAATAACTGTCTAGATTTCATAGAGACTAACATCGCATCAGGAGAGAATAATGGATAAGGCTAAAGTTGCCCTGGTAACAGGTGCCAGTCGGGGTGCAGGCAAAGGTATTGCCCTGGGTTTCGCAGCAGAAGGTGCCATTGTCTACATTACCGGACGATCTAAAAGTGAAGCTACCGAAACTTTGAAGGGAGAAATTCTCAGGGGAACACTTGATGAAACGGCCGATGCTATTACTGCTGCTGGTGGCCAGGCAATCTGCATCGAGTGCGATCACGCAGATGATCAGCAGACTGCACAAGCAATCCAGAGAATTTCTGAGGAACAAGGTCGATTGGATATACTGGTTAATAATGCAGCAGTAATCCACGAGAATCTAATCGATCCAGGTGGCTTTTGGGAAAAGCCACTGGCACTGGTAGATATACTCGATGTGGGGCTTCGCTCAGCTTATGTTGCCAGCTATCACGCCGCAAAAATGATGGTTCATCAACAATCCGGCTTAATCACCTTTACCTCCTCATTTGGTTCAGCTTGTTATATGCATGGACCTGCCTACGGTGCCCAGAAAGTGGGTTATGATAAATTCGCAACTGACATGGCAATCGATCTGGAGAATGATGGCGTTGCTGTGGTGTCTCTCTGGCTGGGACCTCAGTTAACTGAGAGGACCGAGATCGTTTTGCGTCACAGAGGCGAACAATATGACGACTTCATGGCATCAGCAGAGACGCCAGAATTTAACGGCCGTATTATCCATGCTCTGGCAGCAGACCCGGCGGTAATGGATAAATCAGGACAGACACTGGTTACCGCTGAATTAGCTGTTGAATATGGCATTACCGACCGTGGTGGCCTGCAGCCACCATCCTATCGGGATCAGCTTGGTGAGCCTCGTATTCCCCACCCTGCTAGGGTCATCTAGGTAGAAATGACGATGCCAGACACTATCAGCACGGACCGTATCGATCCATTTTCGCCCTGGAAATTAAGGACGCTGGAACTACCCAACCGGTTCATCAAAGCAGCGACCTTTGAAGGCCACTGCAAGGGTGGCAAGCCGGACCGAGAGGGCCTGGGTGCTTTTCACGAAGCCTTCGCGGCTGGCGGAACCGGGCTGTGCACGGTGTCTTACGGTTCTATCGAACCGGGTGGCCGTACCTTTAATGACCAGATGTGCCTGCAGGACGATATCCTCGATGATCTCAAAGAAGTCACCGACCGAATACATAAGCACGGAGCCAAGACCGCTATTCAACTGGCGCACTGCGGAAATTCCTCCAAGTGGAGCGGTTGGATCGGTCGACGCGCACGAGGTCCCAGTAATGGATTCAACGCCCTGGGGACCTTTGTTGGCACCCCTTTCGCGCGCGCACTGAAGAAACCAGAATTGGCTGAACTGACCAGGCAATACCGAAGCGCTGCCGAACGCGCAATAAAGGCTGGCTTTGATGCAGTTGAATTGCATATGGGCCATGGCTATCTGCTCAGCCAGTTCTTGAGCCCGGCAGTGAACAAACGCAAAGATGAATATGGCGGCTGCGCAGAGAACCGTGCCCGATTTCCAGTAGAGGTCCTTCAAGCGGTCCGGCAAGGCGTTGGCGATGCCGTGCCAATCATTGTCAAAATGAACCTGAGGGATGGCTTCCGTGGTGGTGTTGAGATCAAGGACAGTATTGTCACTGCCAGACTTCTGGAGGCTAATGACGCAGATGCTCTGGTGTTGTCCGGTGGATTTTCCTCAAAGAATGCCATGTATCTGTTTCGAGGCCCGACCTTCGTTGAAGAACTGATCAAGGTACAGCGTCGTAAAATTGATAAGCTGGTTTATCGCATGGCCAGGCCGGTATTGAAATCCCAGCCGTTTGAAGAACTGTATTTTCTTGAGCTTGCTAAACAACTCAGAACGGAAGTCTCTTTGCCGCTGATTTGCGTCGGAGGCGTTCAAAGTCTTTCTAGTGTGCATCGCGCCCTGGCGGAAGGCTATCAGGCGGTGCAATTGGGCAGAGCACTGATCCATGACCCTGCCCTGGTCAGGCATTACCAGCAGGGCCTCAAAACGGAATCGGGCTGCACCGTGTGCAATTTGTGTGTAGCCGAAATGGACAGAGACGGGGTTCGTTGCGTCCTCAATGACGCCTTACCGGCACGCACCCTGACTGAATAATCGGGGTTTAACATCGAGTCACTGTAAATACCCAGACAGGCATAGCCCGGCAAAAACCGACCGCTAGTCGGCAAGCCGTGCTAATGCGCTAATACTTACCAGCTGCCGACACGGCCTGGGGAGCAGCGGGCATCCATTTCACTGTATAGGTACCATCAACACTTGCGTGTATTGCTTTGGCATCCTCTCGTGGACGATAAAACTGACCGTACCATTGCCGCGCCTTATGGTAGGGGCCATCTGCTTTTAATTGTAAAACCTGAAGCGCCGGTTTCTTTGCCGACCAGACTTCAAAATCTTGTAAAAATGCCAACTTACTGGCCTCCTGGAATGCTCTTGATTGCTCAATATCTTCCTCTGACGGATGCTCTGCGCCGGGTCTAACCATCAGCCCATGCCAGGCCCGGACTACGCCATCGCTCACTGGCGTATGGGTAATGTACATAAGGGCATCGTATAAACCGGTCACCCTGGACAGCAGGATTCCAGGTCCCGTGTACCAGGTGTCTGTTTCAAGTATGGCGTTACCTTCGACCAGAGTTTTGTGCCCGCCGCCCTGACGCTGAATCGCAATATGGCCGCGAAATTCGTTCTCGAAGTATTCCAGCGTAGAGCCGTGGATAGGACCCAGATGGCTGATATCGACAATATTGTCAATAATTTCCTGCGGATGAGAGACGAGTTCGCCAAGCTCGTCAATCTGCCAGTTTACCCATTGTGTCGCCTGCCACTCTGGCAGGTCTGGTAAGTCAAAGTCAGGGTCGCCACCTTCCGGGTCATGCCACATGTAAATGCTGCCATAACGCTCTTGCACCGGCCAAGTCTTGATGCAAGCCGCCTCTGGAATAGGGCCATCATGATAGGGAATATCATTGCACTTACCATCCGGTCCAAAGCGCCAGGCGTGATACGGGCAGCGAATAGAATCGCCTTCGATCTGGCCATCGATAACCACATAGGAGGTGGTATTCTTAGCCAGGTGCGTGCCCATATGCGGACAGTAAGCATCCATCAATACCACTGTTCCGCTGTGACCACGATATAAGGCAAAATCGCGATCAAAAAATGTTAGTGCAAGGGGTACATCAGTCAACGCCGCTGAGCTTGATATCATGAACCAGCCTCTGGGGTAGGTAAAACTACCCAGACCATAATCTTCCGTTTTTGCCATTTCCTTTCACCTTCCCTGAGTTTTCACCAAATAATGAATTTGTATAGCCCTGACTACCCGACGCGGTTGTCCGCCTGTCATTAAAGTCGCCAACTTCCCATTGGGGCCTATCCAGATTCTGCCCTACAACTCTGCCCTACAACTCTGCCCTACAACTCTGCACCAGATCTCTGCACTAAATCTTTGCACTAAATTTCTGCACTACAAACTGAAGTCTCTTATAGTCGCGTATTTTTTGTCAACAGTATTTACGCAAACCGAAAGCTTAAAGCGAACTTATTACGCATTTTATCATTTGTAGACCTATATTTAGACGACTAGTGCTATTTGTCGAATCGCTAACCGTACAACTTAAGCCGGCCTAACTATCGGACCAGACAGGGTTTAGAACACCTCGGCATAGTCTTTGCGCCGGTCTACGGTAGATACCATCGACAAGCGCCAGGCAATATAGCCGCGTATACGGATACAATTTAGCTGCCCGGGAAACCTTAGCAGATTTCAAATTGCATCGTAGATGGCTAGAAGCCCCCTAGAGGTGCCGACATAGGCAGTACCATCCGAGCCCAGGGTAATAGGCGCCCAGTTATTATCAAAATTCTTACCATTGCCAGTATGGATTTTGAATAATGTTTGGCCGGTAACGTAATCCAGCCCCATCAGGTACCAGGCGATCGTTCCGTCCTCGGCTGGCATGAAATTGTAAAAGTAGGCGATGCCCGTTGCTAGCGCCAGCTTGGGTACTACAGACGGTGCGCGCTCGCTTGACTGCCATATAATATCGCAGCCACTTTCGTTTTCTCGCACATCCACCCTGACGATGCCGCCACCGGCTGCATGCCAGTCATGTTCCCCGTAGACACTGGTATAGCCGGCATTATTTTCAATAATAATGGACCGGTTAAATGCGATCATGGAGTTTTCCGCTGCTGAATGTCCTTCGCTGAATAATGGCACCTTACAGACCAGTCGCTCAGAAAACCCACTTAGCTGTCGTCTGTACACGAGCAAGTTGATCCTGCCGTCGGCATTGTCGGTAAGGGTCACATAATCACTCAGCAGCGTAGGTGCGGTACCGCTGCCCTGGTTGATGCTGCCTATTTTTCGAGCCGAGCCTCTGTCGTAGGGTTCCCGCCAGATAACCTCTGGCAATCCGGAAGGCGCGGCCCTAAAAGCGTACATCGCTTTATCAGAGACGATATAGACGCCGTCTTGGGCGACAGCAAAACCGTTTTGGATTTCTTCATCAGCCAGCTGAATCATATTTAAGGCGCCTGATGCTTTGTTCAATGTACCTATCCTTCCTGCCCGCGTTACCCACCAGATTAAGCCACTATAATCTGGCATGACCGCCGTAATTGGATCGCACTCACCCGCCGGGAAAGGGTTGCTGGGTCTCAGGCAGTTGCTGGGAACGGTCGCGCTCAAGTCCCAGCTTTCCTCCTGATAGAACTCCCAGCCATCCTGGCCGGTTTGGCGGTAGGCAATGCGATGAATGATCTGCTTGTTATCGGCCATCACCACCCTGTCCTCATGATCAAGGTAAAAATAGGCACCCGAGGTATCCTCCATGATAATGCTTCGATCAAGATGAAGCAGCGCACGGTAGCTGGATGATCGCAACGGCAAACTATATTCGGCTAACAGCCTGAGCGTTCTCGGCTCCAGTAAATTGATGCGAAAACCCATCATGCTGGCACACAAAGTGATTAGCTTGCCGTCGCTGCTAAAAGTTGTTGTCGCGCACATCCCACCAGGCGCCCGGCTGCCAACCCTGGATAGGATGGTGGTATTAAACCCGCGCGGGCCAGCAACGGCGTGAACATCCGAATTATAGCTATCACCATGCATGGAATTCAGCCCTGGCTGCGCCATGAAGGGGTGCACAGGCGGCGTGTATGCCAAGGGCTGGTCAGGCTGCAATCGCGTGAAACCGGCTACAGGCTCGCCTATATCAGAAGGTATGGCTGTGGGTTCAACCGGCTCGGTACAAGCTGCTATCACAACCAGCATGATAGCAAGCGCAGAAACACGGCTGAAAGAGACGCCTGTTTGGCAGACTGCAGCGGATAGGCTGGATTTCATTTTCTCTTTCCTCTCAGGCAATGTTAGGCCCTACGCAAGTGCCAGCATGGCAACTGGCTCGTCAACTAGCGCATCTATCAGGTCCCGCATGCAAATCCCGGATTTCGCATCCTGGCCGGCCGATACACTGACAGGTTAGCGCAATTTACATCAGCAAAGAAAGAATGAACCGCATGAAGCCATCCTTGGCCTGGCCAATACCAGGAACCACATAGCAGGGGGTGCGCCGATAGTGAACGGAAGTTGAACATCTTGTTAGAATGGTGGGCCGATA
>NZUN01000116.1 GCA_002697205.1 Gammaproteobacteria bacterium | reverse complement strand
GAGACAGTTTCTCTGGTTTGACTTGACCACAGGGTGAGCAGATCAGAAACCTAGCTGACTTCTCCCTTGATATAGCGTTCAAGATGGTCAATAACAGTGGATTGTTCGTCAATGATTGATTTTACGAGGTCGCCAACTGAGATCATCCCGGCAAGTTCACCATGATGCAGTACCGGTAGATGCCTGACTCTTTTTTGGGTCATTAAGGCCATACACTCGTCTACCTTTAATGTTGGATCAACGTAGATTACATTTTTGGTCATGATTTCCGATACTTTAGTATCTTTGGACGATTTTCCCTGGAGGATAACTTTTCTGGCGTAATCTCGTTCCGAGATAATGCCGATAAGCTTGCCCTCGTCTGACAATACAGTCAGCGCCCCGACAGACTTCAAAGCCATCATTTCAATAGCCTGGTAGACCGANTGGGCAGGNCCTATTGACCAGACTTGCCTTCCCTTTGCTTCCAGCAATGCATTTAATCTGGGCATTTGGAATCCTGTTAAATCGTTAGTCGTCTTTAGATTTAGTTTCCACCTACTGATANGATGTGTAAAGAATTTTCGCACTCACACTTGGACCTTATATGCCTAANTGCGATATGAGACGGATCTGTGGGGACGCCGCGATGAGGNTAAGGTGCCATCGGGCCACACCGGTTTAGGCCTGAATGATTGATTTTTTGGGTTGAATAATTCNATGTCAGCTGGGAGTAGANATCAGGNCTGATTGGTCGGGGTTAATGCCTCCTGTTAANGCCTGCAGTTAATGTAATGCTATGGCNCTTTTGCGCTNCGGCATCATTTCGATGGTGTTGATCGGCTCGTTAAAGACGGCTTGTTCTCGGCTTGATGCTATTGCGCAGTGAAACCCGCACCCCTGGTCGGGTCAGGAAAACAAGCAAACATCTGGATGAATAAAGGTATGCAGAGAATAACAAGAGCCATTGTCAGAGCCTTCGATCGATATATGCCAGAACCCTTTGCGTTCGGTATTATTATGACTCTTGCTGCCCTGGTACTCACCTGGTGGCTAACGCCCGCCAGCGCAGAAAAGGTGGTCATGTCCTGGGGTAATGGACTAGCTTCACTATTGCCTTTTATTACCCAGGTCTGCCTGACCATTTTGTTTGCGTATGCGCTGGCCCATCTTGGNCCGGTACCCGCCTACCTGGAACGACTGGCGGGTTTGCCTCGCACTGCCCAGGGGGCTTATGCATTTGTGGCCGTGTTTGCGGGGTGCGTGAGTTTGATTGCCTGGCCTCTGGGAACCATTTTGGGTGGCTTAATGGCCAGGCAGGTGGCNCTGGCATTCCGACATCGAGGTCAGAAAGTCCATTATCCTTTGCTGGGCGGCGCTGCATTCAGTGGTTTTGTAGTCTGGCACATGGGTTACTCAGGTTCGGCGCCTCTGCTGGTAGCCACACAGGGTAATCCTATGCAGGAACAGCTGGGCGGACTGTTACCGGTCACCCAGACAACCCTTGCTACCTTTAACCTTGTGACCATCGTTCTGACACTGGCTTGTGTTGCCCTGGTAGCTAGTTTGCTGGCGCCGGCTGATGCTGAACTGGAGGAAATTGATGAATCCAACGCAGCGCAGGACCCAAGGCAGGAGAATCAGGAACGACCGTTGCAAGGCCGGTCAGGACCTGCTTACCGGCTGGAAAACAGTCGCTGGTTAACCTCCTTTCTGGGTNTCTTGTTNATTGTCTATGTGGCTAATTGGTTCTATTCAAAAGGGATACAACTGGACCTGAATATTGTGAACTGGACATTTCTGGCTGCNTGTCTTTTGTTGACACGATCTGCTTCAGAATTCAGCCAGGTATTGATGCAGGCTGGACGTGCGGTGGTGCCAACTCTGCTGCAATACCCACTCTATGCTGGTATTATGGGAGTCATGCTGAACACGGGTCTGGTCGCCCAGTTGGCAGACTATTTTGCCCGAATTGGCACAGCCGAAACNCTGCCGCTGATTGCNTTTTTCTCNGGTGGTGTCATTAATATGTTTATCCCTTCGGGTGGTGCCCAGTGGGCNGTACAGGGGCCTGCATTTCTGGCGGCGGCTGAAGCATTGGGAACAGCGCCGGAANTGATAGTCATGGGTGTTGCCTACGGAGACCAGTGGACCAATATCATTCATCCTTTTGTNGTCATTCCATTGCTGATTATGACCGGGTTACCGGCCAACAAAGTCCTTTCTTATTCGTTCATTTTATTTCTGGTGGCTACCGTGCCTCTTGCNGGGGGATTGATTGTTGCTGGATTCTGGTAGGTTTCCGGCACCAGCCTCATCGCTTAAGTATCTCATGAAGGTGTTCATAGGCTGGTTTGGTTCTGTGCTAAAGTGCCTAAAAAATGTATGAGCCGNTTGAACAAGCAACNGGAAAGTCTTAAAGCTGATGGCTATTGTATCCTCACTGATGTGCTAGACGCTGCTGAGGTTAAGGCCACCCGTNGTGCCCTGATTGATGCGGCAGTCGAAAGCAAACNTAGAGGGGAGCCAACTTATGTTCAGGGCTTNGATCCCAATGAAGCGAATGTTCGCGTTTTTAATTTACTGGACCTTGACCCGATCTTTCGTAAATTGATTNTTCAGCCTCAGGCTATTGCGCTGGTGCAAGCGCTGATTGGCGAGCACTTCCTGATATCTAACTTCACTGCCAACATCGCTCTGCCGGGTAGCGAATCCATGGCTATTCACGCAGATCAGGCTATTGTCATACCCGAACCCTGGTTACAGCCCTGGGCGATCAATATCATTTGGTGTCTGGATGATGTCTACCCAGACAATGGTGCAACCCTGTATTTACCGGGCAGTCACCAAGTCGCCCGTGTCAGTGAACTACCACGAGACATGAAGACGGCTATGGTAGCTTTTGAAGCGCCAGCGGGTTCCATGATTGCCATGGATGGTCGCCTCTGGCACACCTCAGGCGCAAATGTAACCCGTGACCGGGAGCGAGCCCTCCTGTTCGGCTATTACACGGCTGATTTTATAAGACCCCAGACCAACTGGAATGCTAGCCTATCTGCTCACACCCTGGACAACCTTGATGCTCGTCTGTTTGATTTTCTCGGTCTCGGCGCAGCGGCAAATCTTCGTCAGAGTTCCGTGATACTTGATCCTGCAGATCACTAGAGNGGCGCTATNAACGCGGCTCCAGTGAACCTTAAATCAGGATTTTGCTCGCTGCATCACTCNGATCAGGCCAGACATTTCCTGGGCANNGGACATATCNATAAGCTGGTCCTTTTTATCGAGTAAATCTTCATAGGTAACGTCGGCATCGAATTGCAGGGCTTGATTAACGAACACCGCGCTACGNGAAAACTGACCGTTACCCGCATGGAATGTCTGTCCGGTGGGTGCATCTTTGGCGCACATCAGTAAAACCACCGGTGTCACCAATTTGGGGTGGCGCATTGGATCCGGGTCATCAGGGTTAACTTCGATACCAGGAATGGTTCCGATGAGGCGCGTCTCGGCTGCTGGCGCCAGGCAGTTCACCTTGATGTTTTTAGATAGNCCTTCGATGGCAAGTACATTCATCATACCCAACATGCCCATNTTTGCGGCGCCATAGTTGGCCTGGCCAAAATTCCCAAACACCCCAGAAGTTGAGCTGGTGAACACGATTCTGCCGTAGTTTTTTTCATACATAACTGGCCATGCTGCTTTGGTCACGTAACCCGTNCCATTGAGGTGCACGTCCATGACAATGTCCCAGTCTTTCATGTCCATATTCTTGAAACTCTTGTCGCGAAGAATTCCTGCGTTGTTAACCAGGATGTCTACAGTGCCAAAGGCATTCAGTGCATCATCAATAATTGACTGTGCACCTTCCATGCTTGCAACCGATGCCTTGTTGGCAATAGCCTGGCCCCCGCTTGCGGTAATCTCGTCTACAACGAGGTCGGCCATGTCNCTGGCGCCGGTACCATCACCACTGCCGCCCAGGTCATTGACGACTATTTTCGCCCCGCGTCGGGCAAATTCCAGCGCATGGGATTTACCTAAACCGCCACCGGCACCGGTGATTACAACTACCTTATTCTCAAATTCGCTCATAATTCTTCTCTTCTTAATTGACTGACAATAGCGTACTTATTATAACTTCGATAGCGGGTCTCATTATCAGGTNGCNGGTGCCGATAATACTNGAAAAATGGTTGGTTGTTTTCAGAACCCTGAGCGTTACTGCCGCACTATCTTATTTGAAATTGCTGGGCTCATATTTTCCATGGCCAAGTGAATTCTACGTAATCTTAACTGTTGGANTGGACTTTTACCTTACTATTGCCAAGCTCAGTCCAGGATGCAAGAACCTTTGGCCGTTTCATCTGCTCAATCAGGAAGCGATTCGATCGAGGATGGGTAACAGATAAGTCAGGAAAATTTCCGGGTTTTCGCTCATTGGAAAATGACCCACGCCTTTCATTTCTTNCCAGGTTGAACCGGTAATGGCCTGGCTGGCAGCTTTGCCCAGCTCTGCGGTACCGCTGTAGTCGTACTCTCCGGAGAGGATGTGTACACCCACCTGGTTGGTATCTATTTCCGTGGCCTGGCCACGTAAATCATAGTCGGCGATATAATAGTAAAGATCGCCAATAAATGCGGGTGGCCAGCCGCTGGCATAAACGAAACTGGTTTCCTTTCTATAAGCGATTGGCGAGGTCGGCGACATGAGCCCTTCCATGAGTTTCGCTTTATATTCATTGCTGACCTGTGGATGCCACATCACATCTAAGTTCTGCAGAGCACCTTCGATGTTCAGAGCGCCTTCAACAGAGATCACAGCTTTAAACGAGTCGGCATGTTTGTGTGCCAGATCCAATGCCAGCAGTCCTCCCACTGAGCAACCCATAAAAACCGGTTGATTAAGGTTGAGCGCCTGGCTTAACTTTAACGGGATAGAGCGCAGAANCTCTCCTTTCAGATCATATTTTTCCTGCCACCATTGCCGGCTTACCGGCGGAACGGATTTACCATGGAACGGTAAATCATAAGCAATTAGTCTGAACCGATCGGTGATTTCGGGAATCTCGAATAGGTGGCGCCATTGACTGCCATGAGCGCCAGCGGTGTGTTGCAATAATAATGGAATACCTTTTCCAGCTTCTTCAAAGTAGATCCGGTGGTCGTGTCCCTGAAGCTCAATGTGCACGTACCTGCCGACTGGCGCGTCAATGACACCCTCTGTTTTATGAAGGTGGGGAATTGCCTGGTCATACTGGGTTGGCGGGCGCAGTAGTTCTACAGCTCGCACCACTGCAGCGAAGTATTGCGCATGCAGCAGGGGATCGCCTTCACGGGTGATACCCAGGCCTGCAGAAAGGTTAGCCAGGAGGTCGTTATGAAATCGAGGTGGAACGGCTTGNAGCAGTCCCTGCCAGACTGAGGTGTCACCGGAGTATGAAATGATGCTGGCAGGCTTGTCGGGTGCACCTGAGACAACGCCATCATTTAGGAACATTGCCAGAGTCTGGTCGCCCATGTTCAGCACCAGTCCGCCATTCCAGTGACGGGCTGCCAGCATGAACTCGCTATCAACCCGGCAAAGGGCTTGCCAGGCTTTCGAACTCGGTAGTTTTAAAGCCATGCATAGACTCTACCTTTTCCTGTGATAGATATCATCTTTAGCTTTCCTTCGACGTTCCTACTGGTATTTTGCTTAGATGCCTTTAGGCATCATGCTGAGAAGTCTATAGATGTCTATTGCCAAGGTATTGCGGCTTTTACTGCTGTGATTATCGGTCATACTGGCGTCGTGGCAATCCAGGGTGCGAGTTTCAGATATTCCCGTTAGGATTTCGAGACTGTTCGACCGGGTCTATGCCGGGTTACTGGCAGTTGGAATTGAGCAATCGGGTCACAATCATGTCCTGTATGGTCAGTTCAGTCCTGTTGGTATGCGGATGCGCGTCGGTGTTCCAGTAGTCAACCTGTTCGAAGAGAGAGCAGAGATAAAGTGTTTCGAGTTTAACGGTGGTCTAGCAGCACACACTCAACATCGGGGCAGTTATAGTCACCTCCACCAAGCGCAGCATCAATTAAATCTCTGGTGCGGGCAGAAATCTGCTGAAGCAGCTGGGTTATCCTGGGAGGTCTACGGCGATTGGAGTGATGCTATCGACAATCTGGTTACCGATGTTTATATCTTGTTAAAGTAATAGATGTGTTTGCGACTTATTAAAGCGATAACGGCGTGGCTGTATTTTATTAGTGTCGTAAGTGACGATTGATGTTGTAGCAAACCGTTAGTGCGGGTGAGCACTGAGCCCAGACCCCTTCAATACAACCCAGAACGGTATGATTTTGATGAAAATCAGTGGCACTGTCTAATTGACGATAATTTCGTCGCTGAGAAGTTTACCGGCAGCATTTAACCCGCCTGCATTGATAACGTCGCTGTAGCCCAGTTGTCGCAGAATATTTCTTGCCTTTCCTGAGCGGACACCACTTCGGCAATAAACGTATATTTTCTGGCCTTTATCAGGAAGCAACGTGGTGCTTTGTTTGGCTATATTCTGTAAGGGTATGTGGCGCGCTGATGCCAGATGACCGTCATTCCATTCTTTGAGCCTACGAACGTCTATAATCAGTGCATTGTCGTGTTCTGCTCCGGAGCCGTGAAAGATCATTGTCGATAGTAAGAGTACTAGTAAATACTTCAACCGTATTCTCCGTCTCAGTTTACGTTGCAGGTCGGTAAGGCGCCCTGAGCCGCTCTAGGTTTTGCCTCTGAACAAAGCGCTAACCGGCTTCATGAAATTGTACCATGATAACCAAATCAGGAAGATCTCGATGCAGGTCTGTGCTGATCTACGCGATATCAAATAGTAGTCAAGGCAATCAAACCATATTGAGCATTGTATTTAGATTTAGCATACTCTTGTGTCACCCTTGAAAGCTCAGGAAAGGATCCGATGTCTAGCCAAAAAAAGAAAGTAACGCCATCGTTCTTCGCTCATGCTGTACTCAAGACCAGTCGGTTTGAAGAAATGGTCAAATATTGGAAAACGCTTCTCAATGCAGACATTGCCCATCAAGATGCCATGTTTTGTTTTATGACCTATGATGATGAACATCACAGGTTGGCTATCGTCAGTGTCCCTGGATTAAAAGATAATCAAGGTCAGACAGCTGGGTTGGACCACCTGGCCTACACCTATGCATCGATGGACGATCTCATATCCACTTATGAGCGTCTGAAGGCAGCTGGTATAGAACCAGGCTGGTGTATTAATCACGGGCCCACCCTCTCGCTTTATTACATAGATCCGGATGGCAGCAGAGCAGAGCTGCAGATTGATCTGTTCTCAAATTCTGATCAGGCCAATGAGTTCATTGCCTCTGATGCCTTCGTGGAAAATCCCATTGGAATTAAGTTTGAACCGGAAGTGCTGTTCGGGCGTTATCAGTCGGGTGAAACGCTTGAGGCGCTCACTGTGCGCCGCCCGCTCAGGCAGGGGGAGTCATTTTTCGATCACCTGAATTCCTGAAGCTGAAATAGGTCATTGCTGCTTCAAACGCGACAGGAGAGAGCGAATCCAGATTCTGAAAGTCATTGGCGAGATCTGCAGGTTTTTGAATCATAGACTGGGGTCAAGTGGGCAATTCGGTATTTGGGCGTAAATCTGGGCATGGACTCAGTTCACTCGGCATGTCGACGGTAGCGGTAGGCCATTCAACCAGCGCAGCTGGTTGCAGCAGAGTAAAATCAGGGACACAATATATCAATCAAAATTGGGTTGGAGGGAATTACCCTGCCTAAGTGGATCAGATTGATTTTGGCTGGCAATGCCAGTTTGTTTCTCCTGTTGCTGATTATTGTCGAGTCGACGTTAGCGGCGGATACGGTATTGGGACCGAGTAATGCCTACCTGTGCTTTGAGGAGAGCCGATGGAGCAAGTCGATTCGTGGCATAAGCTATTGTGATCGGGCCATTGCCGATGATAAATCACTGTCCAAGCGAGATCTTGCCGCCACCTATTCCAATAGAGGTATTATCTATTCTGCTAACAGTATCTATGACCTAGCCATCAGGGATCATAATAAAGCTATTGCAATCAGGCCTTTATTAGCTCAAGCCATAGTAAATCTTGGCAATGTCTATTTCAGGATGGGTGAATATGAAAAAGCAATTGCTAACTATGACCAGGCGCTTCTTGTAAACGGCACCGCTCACACCACGACTTATCTTAATCGTGGGCTGGCACTGCTTGAAATGAAAAACTATGAACAGGCGAAAGCATCGTTTAAGCAGGCCCAGGCGCTCAGCCCGGGCTCCAGTCGGATCGTTGAATTGCTTGAACAGGTGCAAGCCCTGTAATACAGACTCGCCATAGTTTGTTTAATTGGATATCAGGCAGGTCGAAGTTCATTTTCTGGTGTTTACTTCCGCTGTTATTTTTTACCCCACCTGCAGTTCAGTACCGATCAGGCGCAGTCTTCAGGTAAATGTGGGGGTAGAAGTATCCTGTTACGCAGCCAGGGTTATCCAAACCACCTCAGGGCTGTGCTACATTGCAATCTTGGGCTGTACCACAGACAGTGAGTAGATCGGCAGTTCAGTCCTATTGCGGGAGGCAAGCATGGATATTCACGGGAAGCCTATCATCGTTACCGGTGGTGCCAGTGGCATTGGCCGGGCTATCGCTACCTATTTGGCAGAAGCAGGGGCGATTGTTGCTATTTTTGATCAGAATAGACAAGGCCTGGATGAAACCTGCCGTTCGATTAACAGCGCAGGCGGTGAATGTCTGGGCTATCAGATGGATATTACCGACTATAAAGCGGTGCTGGCAGCAGTAGCTGAGTTCGGCAAGGCCTCGCAGTCGATACTCTACGCGCTGGTGAATAATGCTGGCTGGGATCGCGCCATGCCTTTTATAGAAACGACGCCAGAGTTCTGGGATCAGGTGATTGCTATCAATTTAAAGGGGCCGATAAACGTCACCCATGCCTGCCTGACGGCAATGGTTGAGCAGGGGCAGGGTAGAGTTATCAGTATCGCCTCCGATGCAGCAAGAGTGGGTTCGTCAGGCGAGGCGGTTTATTCTGCGGCCAAGGCAGGCATCATTGCCCTGATGAAAACACTTGCCAGAGAACATACCCGCCACGGCATTACCTTTAATTCAATCTGTCCGGGCCCGACAGATACGCCGTTGCTGGCCACGTTTGATGAGGATGGAAGCGGTAAACTTGCTTCTGCCCTTGAGAGGGCAATACCCATGCGCCGCCTGGCGCAGCCTTCTGATTTCCCGGCCCTGGTGGCCTACTTTCTCTCCCCTGAGGCCGGGTATGTTACCGGTCAGACGATTAGTGTTTCTGGTGGTCTGACCATGCATGGCTGAGCCGAATAGTTGTAGTGCATTAGCTGGCTTTGGTTCCATGCAGGCTAGATGGGAATACAGCGGTTCGTTTCTCGCGCATGGCGCTAACCCCTTCTTTGGCATCTTCGCCTAGAAAGCCCATCATCTCCATGCGCAGGGAGTTTTCAAAAATGGGTGCTGCCATCTGCATCCAGCCATTGAGGGTTTGTTTGGTGCCGCGGATTGCGCCTTGGCTCCCAGCGGCAAGTTGATCAGCGATTTTCAGTGCAGCTGGTAGAACCTGGTCCTGTGGTCGGCACAGGCTGACCAGGCCAATACGCTCTGCAGTGACACCATCGATGAAATCAGCAGTCATCAGGTAATACTTCGCTTTGGCCATGCCGCACAGAATCGGCCAGATTATTGCGGCGTGATCACCGGCACCGACACCGAGTTTGACGTGACCATCTGTGATACGGGCTGTCTCGGACATAATGCTGATATCTGACATCAGTGCCACAGCCAGGCCAGCGCCCACTGCAACGCCATTGATGGCTGATATTACCGGTTTTTCGAGACTTAGCAGGTTAAAGACGATGTCTCCGGCCTCTCTCTGTACGCCTTTTATAACATCCGGATTGCCAACCATGCCAGAGATCCATTCAAGGTCGCCACCTGCCGAAAAGGCGCGATCGCCTGCTCCTGTGACCACTACAATATTGGTTTGTGGGTCAGCGTCTATGGTTGCCCAGACCTGAGTCAGCTCGTAGTGCATCCTGGCATTGGTCGCATTGAGTACGTCAGGACGATTAAGGGTCACCAGCAATACACCATTGCTCCTGTGCTCGAATAACAGATGTTTATAATCTTGATAGTTCATGGATACACTCCTTGGCTGAATGGCTAGACGGGGTCGGAAAAATTGGGCATCACCTTGCGGGAGAATAAATCCAGTGATTCGTTTAATTGTTCCGGTGTATGGATGCCCTGGGGTAGCAGCAGGAAAGCCTCGTCAACAGGCACCGTCTTGGTAATCTCTTCAATCTGCCGGTTGATGGTATCAGGACTGCCCACCAGTAGGTGCGGTATACCCTGACCAAACGGCATTGCCCAGGTATTCCAAAACCACTTCATATCCTCCAGCAGTGCCTCTGCTTTTGCATCAGTCTCGGCACAGATCATGAGGCCACCCCAGCAGGCCTGATCTCCAGGCTTTACCTGATGCCCCCATCGTTTTGCTTCTTCCTCCCATTCCTGCCACAGCAGGGACAGGAAATCGGTGTTTCCGGACAGAATGATGGGCCTGCCTTTGTATTTAGCCCAGAATTTTGCTGTTGTCAGGCTCTGTGAAAAGCCGCCGTAAAGGGGTATGTTCTGCTGGAAGGGTTTGGGCGCTATACCAACCTCCTGTACAGCCATCTGTTCAGTGACACCCTGCCCATATTTGTAGTAGACCGGATGATCATGGGGGTTAACGAAACCCTGTGGAGGGAATTGCCAGAACTCACCCTGGTAACTAAAAGTTTCCTTGGCCAATGCGGTGACCACGATATCGACAAACTCGGAGAAATAAGCGCGGTTCAATTCATCTTCGGCAGAGCGGGTATTCCAGGGCCCCACGGCATTGAGTTGAGCTTTGACTTTGTAATTTTCCACCCAGCGGGCTTGATAACCTCTTACCAGGCCTACCCCGAAACGACCTTGAAGCATATGATCCAAGGTTGCTATTTTCTCGGCGGTCATCAATGGATTGTTCGCTGTACTGACAAAGCCGCAGGTAACAATACGTATTTTTTTAGTGTGCTGGGCCAGCCACATGGCCATCAGGCAGGGATCGTTGGAGATTTCAAAACCTTCGATCTGTAAATGATGCTCTGGATGGCCGAACGAGAAATAACCTCTTTCTTCCGCAAACCCTGCCAGTTGAACAAGCTCGTCGAGCATCCTCTGGTACAGTTCAGGTTTGCGCCCGGCCATTCCCATTTCAAGCTCCTTGCGGCGGCCAATAGTGCAATAAACGAATAATCCGAATTTCACTTGTTGTCTCCTGGTTTAGCTTGTTTGATGTTTTCTTCCCCGTGCAGGCCTTATCTGACCTGTTGTTCCTCAGGAGACGTGATCCTGCGCGTGGGTGAGTTGCTGGTATTGGTTTAACACTGGAGTGACTGGTATGTCCCGCAGGGTTTTCCAGCTAAAGCAGGAAATCCGTAGTGAGGAAAGTACT